>LELG01000506.1 GCA_001045575.1 Candidatus Burkholderia pumila | reverse complement strand
AGGAAATGGGTTCGGTTGCTTTTATAGACAATATTTCCGACGAAATCCCGTCGAAAATCCGTCAGAAACTGTCGGTGGAAATATTTCGACGGAAATCTGTCGGAATTTTGTCGGCAAAACGTCGGAAACAATTTTCGACGGACATTTTCGTCGAAAATTTGACTGCCCCGGTTGACTGGGGCAGTTCGTGATTTCCGACGGAATTCCGTCGGTAAAAATTCCGTCGAAAAACGACGCGTCGAAAACTTTCCGACTGCCTTTTCGTCGAAAAAATAATTTTCGACGAAAATTCTGACGACATATGGACGGAAATTCCAATACAAGCAGAGTCTGAAAATCAATTTTCCGACGAAAAGTCCGTCGGAAAATATAGTTTTCCGACGGCTTAATATATTTTCCGACGGCACTAGCAGTCGGAAAATCAATTTTTCTGACGGCTAATGCCATCGGAAAATTTAATTAATTTTAAATTTTAATAATTGATAATTTAATTAGAAAATTCTAAATTCTAAATTTTAATAATTGATCATTTAATTAATTAAATATTATATTGATTAATAATTATTTATTAAAATTATTTAATATATTAATAATTAAAATATAAATAAATATATTTATATATAAAATAGTGATTCATTCCAAAATATTCATAAAAACTATTTCATAAATTAAAATTTTAAAAGAAAAGTAAACTGAAATTATTCAAAAAATAAAGAAAATATCATGAAGTACAACAATTTTAAAAAAATCCTATCTACTCGAACTCTGAGTCTGAGGCGGAGTGTTCTTCATCCTCGGGGGGCGTCATTCTCTTCTTGCCGGACCTTTGCTTTTTAGCAAGCTGCGCTTGTAGTGACGTAACTATCTCTATGAATTGTTGATTCTGCACAGTCATCTGCGCAGTAAGCTGGTTCAGAGTTTGCTGATGTTGTGATTGCTGATCTTCCAACTTAGACTTGAGCTCATCCACTTTCTGGCTCATTTCGTCAAACCGAGAGTCCGGCGCCAAAGTCGAGGATGATGCATATGGAACGCGTCTAGGCGGCTGAATCCCCATCCCATAAATCTGCCCTTACTGGCTCCACCGGCAGCTTTGGAAAATATATCATC
>LELG01000505.1 GCA_001045575.1 Candidatus Burkholderia pumila | reverse complement strand
CCCCCCCCCCCCCCCCCCCCCCCTTTCCCCCACACCGCCACTGCCCTACGTTTTTTTTTTTACTAACTGACGCACACCAAATTTAAGAGCAGACCAACTTACGCCCAGCATACTAAGAGGAATTGCAACCAAACCCAACAGACAGCCATCAAATAAAATTTAATGCAGACAACCCGATGCACTTCACACGCCATGCAGACAACCAGATAGATGTAGACCAAAACATAAATTGCACAGTACAACTAATCACACGCCATGCATTCTAAAGAAAATTGAAAATAGCACTAGAATTAAAATACAACGAAAGAAGTAAAAGGATACTAAAGGATATCTTATTTCTTGGGTTGCCTCCCAAGAAGCGCTTGGATTTAATGTCGCCGGCTCGACTTGGCCTTCTTCTCAAGATCAACCTACTCCACTTTGAGGATTAGAGGCTTTTCTTCTTCTTTTTCTCTTCTTGGCTTTGTGTGGTACACAAGATCTTTCCCCTAAATTGATCTCCGTCATGTTGAAAACTTTCATGACTTCCAATGTTCCTCTTGGAATCCAAACTTGTGCAACAACTCGCCGTTTCTTCTTGCCTTTCCTCTCTTGCATGTCATTGTCTACCGCTGAGTCATTTTCTTCCCAACTTGAGCCTTCATGTAATTTTTCCTTCAAAGAACTAGATGCCAATACCCCAAAACAAGCCTTGACTTGAGGAGCACATGCCAATTCACATGAATAACAAGGCATAATGTTAGGTGACGATGAAGCATCTTCTTGCTGGAGAGGCATTTGAGTGCCAATGGAGTACTCTCTTTCTTCAATCGGTGTGCATGCAATGTGATTTACTCCTCTTGTGCCTTCTATTTCCAATGATTGATGATCGACTTCTTTAGATGGGCGATCCCCCCTTGATCCTATGTTCTCACAACACAACCGTTTATCCTCATCATCTCTGCTTGTTCTGGAAGGAGTTCATTCACACTTCTTTTCCAAGCTTTCCTTTTTGTTATCTCTGCTTGTAGATTCATCAATATACCTCGGAGGCTCCTCAACATACTGGATGCACTTAGCACAATCGTTATCACTATCACTGTCCATATACTTGCCTTGTGCTTCATACATGCC
>LELG01000504.1 GCA_001045575.1 Candidatus Burkholderia pumila | reverse complement strand
GCTCCGTGCCGCCGCGCCTCAGCACGCGGAATTGTTCCGACGACAGACGGCGCCGCCAGTCCGCGCTGGTGTGATCGATTTCGTATGATCTGGCGGGCGCCGAGGGAAACCCGCCCGTGAAGGCGGCCGCCATCGCACCGAGAAAATTGCGCTTCGGGCGCCTCATGATCTTCATACGATGAACGCCCTCATGCCTTGGTTGACAGCCGGCGCCGCGCTACGTCTTGAACCGGTATCCCGTCTTGAAGATCCACGCGACGATCGCGATAAACACCGCAAGAAACACCAGCGTCATGCCGAAACTCACGCCGACGTGGACATCGGCGAGTCCGTAAAAGCTCCACCGAAAGCCGCTGATCAGATAGACGACCGGATTGAACAACGCGACCGCCTTCCAGAACGGCGGCAGGATATTGATCGAATAGAAGCTGCCGCCGAGGAACGTGAGCGGCGTGACGATCAGCAGCGGAATGATCTGCAGCTTCTCGAAGCCGTCGGCCCAGATGCCGATGATGAACCCGAGCAGGCTGAACGTTACCGACGTGAGTAGCAGAAAGACGATCATCCACACCGGATGATCGATTCTGAGCGGCACGAATAACCGCGCGGTCAGAAGAATGATGAGCCCGAGAATGACGGACTTCGTCGCCGCCGCGCCGACATAGCTCACGACGAGCTCGAAGTACGACACCGGCGCGGACAGCAATTCGTAGATGGTGCCCGTGAACTTCGGGAAATAGATGCCGAACGACGCATTGGCGATGCTTTGCGTCAGCAGCGACAGCATCACGAGGCCGGGCACGATGAACGCGCCGTAGCTGATGCCGTCGACTTCCGGAATGCGCGAGCCGATGGCCGCGCCGAAGACGACGAAATAAAGCGATGTAGAAATGACCGGCGACACGATGCTTTGCATCAGCGTGCGCCCGGCGCGCGCCATCTCGAAACGGTAGATCGCGCGAACGGC
Source organism: Candidatus Burkholderia pumila (assembly GCA_001045575.1). Taxonomy (GTDB): domain Bacteria; phylum Pseudomonadota; class Gammaproteobacteria; order Burkholderiales; family Burkholderiaceae; genus Caballeronia; species Caballeronia pumila. The sequence goes on along the minus strand of LELG01000504.1, from coordinate 153 downwards.
GTATAGATTCATTTGGCTTCCCTGATGAGGCTCACGAAAATATCTTCAAGCGAGCTTTGCGTCGTTTGCAGATCCTTGAAACGCACGCCGGCTTCGTCGACGTGACGAAGCAGCGCAATAATGCGGCCCGGCTCGTCCTGCGCGTCATATGTG
>LELG01000503.1 GCA_001045575.1 Candidatus Burkholderia pumila | reverse complement strand
CTCCCTTGGCCTTCCATCGTTGCGTCGATAGCCGGGCAACCGATCACCAATCCGAATCGCCGTGTACGGACCCTTATGCGCGGTTGTGTGGGAGGGGCGGGCCATGAGGCCCGCCCCCTATACCGATTGCGAGTGTCTCCAATGGAGACATTGGGTAGCGACGGAAGAGTAGCGAGATGTGTCCGAATTCAAGGAAAGAGGACGAAGGTCTTGCCGTTGTACAGAATGTGTCCCACTGGAGACATGCGCACGCCGCCCGGACACGGCAGAGTCATTCGGCTAAGAAGCGGAACGCGATACGGAATGTTCTGCTTGGCCGTAAATATCAGGCCCTAACAACCGCTGAACTATCCGCTCACACGTAGTAAGGAGGTCGACGCGCGTTGCACCGTGTCTCCAGTGGAGACACTTGATGGATGCCGCGAGGTTAGTCTTGGTGCAAGCTGGTCACTGTGTCTCAGCGCTGCTCCGCCATGAGGGTGTTAAGGCCTAGAACAAAAGGCCATCGGTGCGAATAGGATGATTCGACAAATCGTCCTTCGATACGGGCTAGCAAACTGCCACGCCGAGACGCTCGTCCGTGAAACACTCCATCATATGTTTCTCACGCGTGAAACCCTATCAATATCAGAAGCTTAGTCAAGAAAAATGAAATTGTTTCACGGACTAGCCGCAACGATACGCGATTTTCAGCGCCGAAAGCCGGCTAATAGCGACAAGAATCGTTCGGAAAAGCCGACCGTGTCAAACGGCCTCACTTATGTATCAAGTAACACGGTGTGTCAAAATCCAGCCCGACATCGTTGCATCGATTAAAAAAGCTTCTCCAGTCTTGAACCGTTTCAGCCGCTCGCTTACAACAGTCAGCGGCCGCGAGAGTTCTCTACGCAATTGGTAGTCCATTGAACCAGATGAATTGCACTGGATGCGTCGAGTTGGATCGGAATACTTCCACTTCAGTGGGACAGCCTGCTTGTTGTATTGGCGGATATACGCATGAGCTTCTTGTCGAGATCTTTGATGCTGTTGAATATCCCGCGCGTGATGACGTCCCGCTGGATGCGGGCAAACCCGTTCTCGACCTGATTGAGCCATGACGAATACGTGGGGGTGTAATGCATCGAGACGT
>LELG01000502.1 GCA_001045575.1 Candidatus Burkholderia pumila | reverse complement strand
GGCAAACGTATCGTTGCTGCGCAATTCTCGCCGCAACTAGCCCTTGCCAGAACCGGCGTAGAGCGTCGCTTAAAAGTCGCAAACATGCGTTGACAGTCGGTACGAGATCATTTGACGGCCAGGGCGCATCAGCTGAAATGGTGGCGATACTGACCATCGGCGCGGCCGACATGTACGGCCTGCCGGTGAGCACGACGCACGTGTATCGTCGGGCGTCGCCGGAACGATGGCCGCCAACGGCTCCGCCCTGCAATGGGGGACAGTGCGCAGCCTCACGCTGGCGTGGATTCTGACACTGCCCGTGTCGATCGTCTTGTCGAGCGCGCTGTTCTGGGTGTTCCGCGGCATATTCTGATCATCGATGCATGCGCAGACTTGCACGGCAAAGACCGCCTTGCAAGTTTTGCCCTAGCCGTCCGTTCGACCCTTGCCTTTCGACAATCGTACGGCGGGGCCCGCCCGTCCGATGGACGCGCGGGCCTTTTGCCATCGGCATTTCACGCAAATGGCACGGTCATTGCTCAATGGTTAACGTCGATCGCAAAACGTCGGCACGCGATCATGAGCCGCAGCCCGCCTGACGTGTCGCTGGTTGGGAAACCACGCCGGGCACCGGACGAGTCACGCGGTCTTTGATAAGGAGAAGTCAAATGACGATCGGAACCATCCTGCTGATCATCCTGATTCTGTTGCTCGTCGGCGCTGTCTGTCCCTTCGTGGCCGCATAGCCGCAGTTGGAGTTATGGTCCGAGCGGTATTCTCGGCGTCGTGCTGATCGTGGTGATCGTGTTGTTGATGGGACGCATATGAGCGAGCATGGCCGATCGTCGTCCGAACGCCCGTGCATCGGCATAGGGTACGGCTGTAGCACCGTGCCCCTGCCGCACTACCCGGCATGCGGGTCCCCGCACCGGGCGGTTCGGGAAGTTGAGTTGAGGTTATGAGAGTCGAGGAACACCCAGTTGATCAAAGTAAGCAAGGTTCAGCACGCTATTGAGCAACTGCCTACTGTTGCGCCACCAGCGGCGACTGTTAGCCGCCACCTGTTGGACCTCATGAGACGGCGCGCCCAGCGCACGCAGTTGCCGGTAGATGGCAGCCCCACGGCGCCAGTGTTTAAGCTGGATTACCCAC
>LELG01000052.1 GCA_001045575.1 Candidatus Burkholderia pumila | reverse complement strand
GTCCTGGTCTGCCCGGTGGTGGGTCGGATACATTGGGCAGGCCAGTATCAGGCAGTGCAAACGCAGTCTCGGCACTGTCAGCGTCATCAGGTTCAGCAACGATGGCCTGCTCGGCCTCGTTGAACAGACGGTCGCGCAGCTTCTCGCTGCTCGGAGCAAAGCGCCTGCTCTGCGCGAAACGGAACATCAGCGCGCCCCCAGTGCGGCAACCAATGCTGCCAGCAAGCCGGTATCATCCGCAGCGCACTCGAGTTCGAGATTTACGCCGTTGGGCAACTGCGCGGCCAGCCTCACTGGTGTCGCTGACCGTGAAGATCGCGGCAGCGCTTCCTCTGGCGCCGGCCGCGTCGCCGGGACCGGAGCAGGCGACGACGTCCTGTCGTCGATCGCGACAACCGGAACAAAGAGGCGGAGGGCACCGCGGCCGCGCCAGGTTCCACTGGTGCGCTTAACCGCTGGTACAGCCTAACCCATTTGCGCAGTTGATTGGCATTCACGCCAGCCTTCAGGACCAGGCCGGACAACGTTGCGTCCGGCTGCAAGCAGGCCTCGATCAGCCGTCATTTGTCCATCGGATCAAAGCTGCGCTTGTCGCCCACACCAACGTGGGTCACCCGCAAGGGCAAAAAACTCAGGTCATCAAGGGTCATGAGTTGCGGCCGCAATCGTGGCTCTTCTCATGCGTGGAAACTAGGTGGGTAGAAATTGGCACTTACGATCATCGCGCAGTATTGGGTGAACGTGCTCGCCACCGCAGGCGTGCCGAGCGAATTGCGCAACCGGTTCCTAAGCAGAGCAATGGGCAAAATTCCGGCCGATCAATGCGCGCCGGAATCTGGATCGTCGATGATCGTGACGAAGCGCTGGCAACGCGTTTGTTGGACACCGCGAGAAACGGGCCGGACGCCAGCGCCCGGCCGTGGAGATGCAATCATTACGGCGAGTTGCTCGAACCGCAATTGACCGTGTGCGGAACTGCCAGACGCCGCGTGATTCCTCTAGACGACTGCTTATCTTATTTATGCCAGCCAGACGGCAATCGTGAGCATCAGCAGAAGCAGCATCCACAGGATGACTGCGCGCCAGACCAGACCAACCGCCGATTGCAACGTGCGCGGCGTGCAATCATCGCCGACGGGCAACGGGCTGGCATCACCGACAGCAAGCGCTTCCACCGAAAGCGGCTCGGCGAGCGGACTCGCGAGACGCGCATCCAGCGCGCCGCTGCCTGCGGCCAGCAACACGCCCTCGTTCGAATTAGGCCACTGGCGCGCGTGATTGCGCCACGCGTAGATCGCGTCCTCGAAATTGCCGACGATCGCAAAGCCCAGCGCGGTCAGGCGCGTCGGCACCCAATCGATGTAAAAGAACGCGCGCTGCGCAAACGTCGAGAATGCAACCGTGCGGTCCGGATTCGGCTCCGACCACGCGCGCGCCAGATATTCCGTGATCCGATAAAGCACCGCGCCCGCCGGGCCGATGGGAATCAGAAACCAGAAGAACACGCCGAACACATGCCGGTGCGACGCCACGACCGCATGTACGAGCGTTTGCCGCACGATCTCGCTGATGGGCATATCGACAGTATCGATGCCGGTCCACTCCGTGAGAATCTCGCGGGCGCGCGGCATGTCGTCGTTATTGAGAGCGAGGTGAATGTCCGTGAAATAGTGGCTGAACTGACGGAAACCAAGCGTGAAATAGACGATAACCACGTTCCACAGAAACGCCAGAATGAAGTTGATTCGATACAGCACGTAATAGATCAGCCCGACGACCAGCGTCCACGGCAGCACAATCACCAGCCACGCGATGATGCCGTGCTTCTCCTGGCCCGCATCGAAGCCGTGGGCCGTGGATTCCGCACGATAACGAAGCAGCGCCGAAACCGGATTATGCGGCGACAACGCGCGCATTTGCTCGATAATGAGAGCCAGCAATACGGAGAAGAAAGTCATGTGAAGGCCGAAACGGTACGATTAGCTCGAGTTGCGTGTAACGATAGCACAGCGTCCGATGCCTTTAGTACGCGTGAGACTCGCGGCACTGCACGCCTTCGATCTCGCGCCGCGAGGAAGCGATATAAATTGCGCAACATGCCGGCCGTTGCGCCCCAGATGAAATGCAGCGCGCGATTTTGGGCGGGCGAGAAGGCGTCGCAAAAAATGATGTTCGCCGCCTTCCTAACGGAATACGCGCACTTCGTGATTGGCGGGATTCATCAGCCACGCGAGCGGTATTTCGAAGATATCGGCGACTTCACTCGTGTCGGCGTGCAACTCGAAAGGCGGATAGACGAGCGCGACGACCAGCGTCACGCGAAAACCCGTGCCGGTCAGATATTCGAGCATCGAGCCGATGACTTCGCAGTATTTTTCGTCCAGCCCGACTTCTTCACCCGCCTCGCGCAACGCGGTGGCGGCGGCATCGGTGTCTTCAGGTTCGCGGCGGCCGCCGGGAAAGCTAATTTGCCCCGCGTGGTCGGACAGATGATCGGCACGCTGCGTCAGCAATACCGTCAACCCACCTTCGCGCACCACGAGCGGCACCAGTACCGACGCCACGCGCGGATCGCCGCCGATCGCCTTGATGCGTTGTTCCCGAGCCTCCGGCGTCCAGAGTCGAAGTCCATCGCAAAACGCAAAACGCTCGCGCAAGCCGTCCGGCGTCAGCCGCCCCGGCGCGATGGGCGGGAGCGCGTCGCCCGTCGCAAGGATGGGCATCTTATCTTTTCAGGTTCGAGAATGCGCGGAGTCGAAGTCTTGCCGTTGGACACGGTTCTACTGCCTGGCTGTCGAAGTCTCAATTTGAACACACCAAAGAAAAAAGCACCCGCGAGGGGTGCTTTTTTCGGTGTAGCTACAGCCTGACAACTTACTCGACGGAAGCAGAGCGGTCCTTCGTGACCAGCTTTTCCTTGATTCGAGCCGACTTGCCCGAACGCTCGCGCAGGTAGTAGAGCTTCGCGCGGCGAACATCACCACGGCGCTTCACGACGATGCTTGCGAGCAGCGGCGAGTAGATCTGGAACGTACGCTCGACGCCTTCGCCCGACGAAATCTTGCGGACGATGAAGTTCGAGTTCAGGCCACAGTTACGCTTGGCGATCACGACGCCTTCGTAAGCCTGGACACGCTTACGCGTACCTTCGACCACGTTCACGCTGACGACGACCGTGTCACCCGGTGCGAAATCGGGGATGGTTTTGTCGCCGAGTGCGCGGGCGATCTCTTCCTTTTCGAGTTGTTCAATCAGATTCATTGCTGACTCCTTGTGCCATCTTGCCGAAGTTGTGTACCTTGCGCTTTCGCGTTTGAAAAGGCCCCGGTAGAGGATGGGTTTGCTTCAGACGCCGATGTTCAGTCGACGCCCCCTTGTCCCGCTCGTCCGCTTGCAGCCTATTCAGACTTCGATGCGCCCCCTTTGCGAGTTCTGCGAGCCACGCCTCATCGGCCCGGCTCAAAATCTTTTGCCTGCGTGCCCGCTCGATCAGATCGGGCCGCTTCATGAACGTGTTGTGCAACGCTTCTCGCCGCCGCCATGCATCGATTTCCTTGTGATGGCCGCCGAGCAGCACATCGGGCACGCGCACGCCCTCGTATTCCTCGGGTCGCGTGTAATGCGGGCAATCCAGCAGCACATCGACGAAACTGTCCTGCACCGCCGACTGCGCGTCGTTCAGCACGCCGGGCAAATGGCGTACGACAGCGTCTATCAGCGCCATGGCGGGTAGCTCGCCGCCAGACAGCACGAAATCGCCGATGCTGATTTCTTCGTCTACTCCGCGGTCGATCAAACGCTTATCGATCGCTTCATAACGCCCGCACAGCAACACGAGGCCGGGTTCCTGTGCGAACCGCATCACGCGGTCGTGATCCAGTTTCGCACCCTGCGGCGACATCATTATGACGCGCATCGATTTGATGCCCTGCTCGCGCTGCGCCGCCTTCGCCGCGTGAATCGCGTCTTCCAGCGGACGCGCCAGCATGACCATACCGGGGCCGCCACCGTAAGGACGGTCGTCGACGGTGCGGTAGTTGTTAGATGTAAAATCGCGCGGATTCCACGTCCGCAAACCGAACCGCTGCTGCGATACCGCCCGGCTAGTGATGCCCCAATCGGTCAGTGCACGAAACATCTCGGGAAAAAGCGTCACAATATCGAACTGCATCGCGCGCTCCCCCTTTTTTGATGCTGACGCGGTCTTAACTGACGCGGTCTTAATAATCGATGTTCCAGTCGACGACGATACGCTTCGCCGCCCGATCCACCGTCTTCACATACACGCCGACGAACGGAATGAGCCGCTCGCCGGTGACGGGCTTGCCGTCCTTGTCCGTGCGCGGGGACTCGATCCGCAGAACGGATTGCGCACCGTTGTCGATCAGGTCAGTGACGCGGCCCAAAGCCACGCCCGCTTCGTTTTCAACATCCAGGCCGATCAAATCGACCCAGTAAAATTCGTCTTCGTCGTTGAGCTTCGGGAAATCGCTGCGCGCGATATGCACGACGTAACCCTTCAGCGCTTCCGACGCATTGCGGTCTTCACAACCGCCGAGTCTCGCCACGATAGTGTCCGCATGCACTTTCGACTGCATGCAGTGCGCGGACTTGCGCTCGCGGCTTTTCGTCAGCCACCAGCGTTTGGCGCTCAGCAGCGTGTCGCCGCCGGATCTGCCATTCGCATGCGGCACGACCTTGACCCAACCTTTGAGACCGTAGCTGTCAGCGATATAGCCGACTTCCACTGCGTCTTCGGGCAAGGCACCGACCGTTTCGATGACTTCTTCTTTCTCTTCTTGCCCCGACTTCGGCTGGCTGACGGCGCCACTGCGGTCGTTTTGGGGATCACCCGTGTGCATCAGCGAACCTTTGGACATCATTCGAACGACGGGCGATTGCGCTGCATAAAGCGGCACATTTCGCCATCAAACTGAACAGACGATTTAAGCAGCCGACTGAGCTTGCTTGACCAGACGCTCGACGGTCGGCGACAATTGTGCGCCAACGCCTTGCCAATAGGTCAGGCGGTCCTGAGCGATACGGAGCGATTCGCCTTTCGTCGCAACCGGATTGTAGAAGCCAACGCGCTCGATGAAACGGCCGTCACGGCGGCTACGCGAGTCAGTTGCGACGATGTTGTAGAACGGCCGATTCTTCGAGCCGCCACGAGCCAAGCGGATGATGACCATGCTGAAATCCTTGAAAATCGGGGTTCGGAACTACAATAGCAGATAATTATAGCCGGATTCCAAAGCACAAACAAATATTTAACGAGATTTTTGCCCGCAGCGTGTCACTTTCGTGCTTTCGGGCAACGTGTGCGCGGGTACGACAATGTGACTTTTCGTGAAAACCCACGGCCCGCGAGCGTAGAATGAGCCGCCGCTTCGCCTTCTTCATACTGCATTCTCTGATGAACTCCTTGTCCGTCGCCACGTCCTCCGGTCAGAAGCCCGCCGGCCAGCTTCCGGCCTATTTTCGCTCAAAAACGTTCACCGCAGCGCTCGCGTTCCTGTTCGGCTATATCGGGCTGCACCGCTTCTATCTGTACGGCATGCGTGACAAGTACGGCTGGGCGCATATCGTCGGTATCGTTCTCGGCGCGGTCGGATTCCTGCTGCTCGCGGCGACCGAACGCACGTCGATTCTCGGCTGGATGCTCGCTTTTCCCGGCGCGGTGTCGCTGCTGGCGGCGTTTCTGTCGGCGATCGTCTATGGACTGCGTCCCGATGAAAAGTGGGATGCCCAGTTCAACGCGCACACGAACCGTCATAGCAATTCGGGCTGGACGGTGATCTTCGTCGTGATTTTCTCGCTGCTGTTCGGCGCGTTCCTGCTGATGACCGGCCTGGCGCTCACCTTCCAGACGTACTTCGAAAGTCAGGTCGAATCGGCGAAAACGCTTTCGCAATAAGGTTCAGAAGAGCGATAACTGCGGACTTGGCGACGGCGCGGCAACGGGCTTTTTCGCCGCTTCAATCACAGGCCGCCGAAACTCCGACATATCCAGAATGCAGTGCGACCACTGGTTCAACCCGAGCCGCTTAGTCGCATTGCTGAAACGCTGCTTCAGCATATCCCGCCCATAAGCCTTCGCCATTCATGCGTTTGGCGAAATCCGAGTCGTAATCCTTGCCGCTGCGCATGTCGCGCACGCGGCTCGTCACGCGATCCGCGCGATCCGGAAAATGCGCCGCCAGCCAGTCCTTGAACAGCGGCGCGACCTCCCACGGCAGACGCAGCACGATGTAACTTGCACTCGTAGCACCCGCCTCGGCGCAGGCTTCCAGCACGCGCTCCATGTCCGGCTCGGTGACGAACGGAATGACCGGCGCGATGCTCACGCCCACCGGAATGCCCGCGTCCGCCAGCGTGCGGATGGCGCGTAGGCGACGCGACGGCGTGGCGGCGCGCGGCTCCAGCGTGCAAGCGATGTCGGCACCGAGCGTTGTCACGGTAATGGCAGCCATGACCTGACCGCGCTCGGCCATTGGCGCGAGCAGATCGATATCACGCTCGATCAGCGATGACTTCGTAATCGCCGCGAACGAATGCCCGCACTCCTTCAGGATTTCCGATGACGCGCCGCGTCAGCTTTAGATCGGGCTCGACCGGCTGATACGCGTCCGTGTTCACGCCGAGCGCGATCGGCTCCGCCTGATAGTTCGGCTTGCTCAGTTCGCGTTCGAGCAGCTCGTCGGCATTGATTTTTGCGTAGATACGCCTTTCGAAATCAAGCCCGGGCAAGAGGCCAAGATAACTGTGTGTGCGTCGGTCGCGCGAAGCAGTAAATGTAGCCGTGTTCGCACCCACGATACGGATTCAGCGAAACCGAAAACGGAATATCCGGCGAGCTGTTGCGCGTGAGGATACTTTTCGCGCGCTCTTCGAACACCTGAGTCCTCAAAGCCTCAAAGGCGCTGAGACCTCATCTTCGCTGACATGCAGCCCACGACGGCTTCGCGCTCGTTCTCGTAGCGTCCGGACGTTCGTGACCGCGCCGCGCCCTTTCAACGGCGCAGGCGGCGCAACGGGAAACTCGCGGTCGGACGAAGACATTGCAATGACAGCCTGAAAAGATACTATATAACTATACTATATAGTATCTTTTCAGGCTGTCATTGCAAGTGAAAATTTCACACTTCGACGGGAATGCAAAGCGTCTCCTTGATCTCTTCCATAACAACATAACTCTTTGACGTCACCGCGCCCGGAAGCTGATCGCCTAACAATTTCCGATAGTCCGCCATCTCGCCAATGCGCGCCTTGATCAGATAGTCAAAGTCACTCGAAACGAGGTGACATTCGAGCACCTCGGGAATCTTCTGCACTTCGCGCCGGAACTGCTCGAGCAGGTTCCCGCTCTTATGATCAAGCGTGATTTCCACGACACGAGCAGCGCCGCGCCCAGTTGCATAGGATTCACGCGCGCGTAGTAGCCGGTGATGACAACACCATTCCGCTCCATGCGCTTCACACGTTCAATACACGGCGTCACCTACAGCCCGACGCGCTCCGCCAGATCCTTCATGGGTGATGCGCCCATCCTGCTGCAACGTGTTCAGAATCTTGTGATCGAGCTTATCCAGTGCGTGTACCGGATTTCTCTGAATGCTCATCTCTTATTTCCAGAAAATCGCTCAAACCATATAATATAAAAAAACTGGATCGATATCCATACCATAGTCGATAACACTAGTCGGACTAGCATATTGCAGCACACATGGCCTGTCCAGCGAAATCGATTCGGAGATCCCATGCGTATCGTCATTCTCGGCAGCGGCGTCGTCGGCGTCACCAGCGCGTATTACCTTGCTAGCGCAGGTCACGAAGTCACGGTCATCGACCGCGAAGCCGGTCCCGCGCTCGAAACGAGCTTTGCCAATGCCGGCCAGATTTCGCCGGGCTACGCATCGCCGTGGGCTGCGCCGGGCGTACCGCTGAAAGCCGTCAAATGGATGTTCAAGAAACACGCGCCGCTGGTCATTCGTCTGGACGGCACGATGAACCAGCTCCAGTGGATGTGGCAGATGCTGGGCAACTGCACGCAGGATCGCTACACGGTCAACAAAGGCCGGATGGTGCGACTCGCCGAATACAGCCGCGACTGCCTGCAAGCGTTGCGCGCGGACACCGGCATTCAGTACGAAGGCCGCACGGGCGGCACGCTCCAGCTTTTCCGCACGCAGCAGCAACTGGATGGCGCGGTAAAGGACATCGCCGTGCTGAAGGATGCGAACGTGCCTTTTGAACTGCTTTCTGCCGATGATCTGAAACACGCCGAACCCGCGCTCGCCGTTGTCTCGCACAAGCTAACGGGCGGTCTGCGTCTGCCGAACGATGAAACCGGAGACTGCCAGATGTTCACCACGCGTCTCGCCGCGATGGCCGAAGCGCTGGGCGTGAAGTTCCGCTACAAAACGTCGATCGATGCGCTCGTCATCGCCGCCAATGGGCGTATCGCGGGCGGGCGGCACGGGAACGAACTCGTGACGGCGGATTCGTACGTTGTCGCGCTCGGTTCATATTCGCCGAAGCTGCTTGGCAACCTGTTCAAGATTCCGGTCTATCCGCTGAAGGGCTATTCGATCACCGCGCCCATTGTTGATGCGAATCGCGCACCAGTTTCGACCGTGCTCGATGAGACGTACAAGATTGCGATCACGCGTTTCGATGACCGCATCCGCGTGGGCGGCATGGCGGAGATCGTCGGTTACGACAAGTCGCTGAAGCAAGCGCGCCGCGAGACGCTCGAAATGTGCGTCAACAATTTGTTCCCCGGTGGCGGCGACACGGCCAGCGCGAAATTCTGGACCGGTCTGCGCCCGATGACGCCGGACGGCGCGCCGATCGTCGGCCGCACGCCGGTGCCAAATCTGTTCCTCAACACGGGCCACGGCACACTCGGCTGGACGATGTCGTGCGGTTCGGGCCAGTTGCTAGCCGATCTGATGTCGGGCACGCAGCCCGCCATCAGATCGGACGATCTGTCAATGCATCGCTATTTCGGCGATGTCGGCATGAATCGCCGGCCGGGATATGCGAACGCCTGATGGTTCGTTCGACCGTAAAAAAGGCACCACGCAGCGCCTTTTTTTCATGCTCAGAACTGGTCTTCGCTCAACGCCAGCACACCCAACTGACCATTCGCGCTGGTGATCGACGCTTCAATAGCCGGCGCGTGCGACAGAATGTGCTCCGCATAAAATTCCGCCGTCGCAATCTTCGCCGAATGGAAGCGCTTGTCCTCGTTCAGCTTCGTGTATGAAACGAGCATCGCGCGTGCGAATTGCCAGCCGCACAGCACCGTGCCCGCGAGCTTCAGATAAGGCACGCTGCCCGCGAACACCGCGTTCGGATCGCTCTTGAACTTCGCAACGATAAATTCGATCGAGCGCGCCAGTGACAGACTCGCGCCGCTCAAATGGCGATGCATCGACTTGAACGCCTGGCCGTCGACTTCGATCAGCGCCACGATGGTCTGATCCATCTGCGCGAGCAGCGCCTGCGCAACCCGGCCGCTATCGCGCACAGTCTTGCGACCGACGAGATCGTTCGCCTGGATCGCGGTCGTACCTTCGTAGATTGGCAGGATGCGCGCATCGCGGTAATGCTGCGCCGCGCCCGTCTCTTCGATGAACCCCATCCCGCCATGCACCTGCACACCGATGCTCGCAACATCGACGGACATCTCCGTGCTAAAGCCTTTCACGATCGGCACGAGATATTCGTAGATCGCCTGATGGCTATTGCGCGCGTCTGCATCCGGATGACCGTGTGCAAGATCGCTGTGCGATGCCGCCACGTAAGCCAGCGCGCGTGCGCCTTCGCTGTAGGCGCGCATGGTCGCCAGCATGCGCCGTACGTCGGGGTGATGGATGATCGTGACCGGCTCTTTCGCGCTGCCATCGACGGGACGGCTTTGCACGCGCTCTTTCGCATACGCGATCGCCTGCTGATACGCACGCTCCGCTACCGCGATGCCCTGCATGCCGACCGCGAAGCGTGCCGCGTTCATCATGATGAACATGTATTCGAGCCCGCGATTCTCCTCACCTATCAGATGCCCGACCGCGCCGCCGTGATCACCGAATTGCAGCACGGCGGTCGGACTCGCCTTGATCCCGAGCTTGTGTTCGATCGACACGCAATGCACGTCGTTGCGCGCGCCGAGTGAGCCGTCATCGTAGACCAGAAATTTCGGCACGATGAAAAGTGAAATGCCCTTCACCCCTCCGGGCGCGTCCGGCGTGCGCGCCAGCACGAGATGGACAATGTTCTTCGCCATGTCGTGCTCGCCGTAGGTGATGAAAATTTTCGTCCCGAACAGCTTGTACGATCCGTCGCCCTGCGGTTCGGCGCGCGTGCGCACGAGCGCGAGATCGGAGCCGGCTTGCGGCTCGGTAAGGTTCATCGTGCCGGTCCAAACGCCTTCGATGAACTTCGGCAGATAACGCGCTTTCTGTTCGTCGCTGCCCGCGGTGAGCAGCGCTTCGATCGCGCCATCAGTCAATAATGGACACAGCGCGAACGAAAGATTCGCCGAGTTGAGCATCTCGTTGCACGCGGTCGAAATGAGCTTCGGCAAGCCTTGTCCGCCATATTCGGAAGGATGCACGACGCCCTGCCATCCGCCTTCCGCGAACTGCCGGAACGCGTCCCTGAAGCCGGGCGTCGTCGTGACTTCGCCGTTCGACCACGCGCTCGGGTTGCGATCGCCCGTGACGTTCAGCGGCGCGATTACTTCGCCGCAGAAGCGCGCCGCTTCATCGACGACGGCCTGCGCGGCGTCGAAATTGCCGTCCTCGTAACCGGGCAAAGCGGCGATGCCGTCGATATCGGCAAGCTCCTTCATCACGAACAAAATGTCCTTGACGGGGGCCGTATAGCTCATTGTCTGTCTCTTTCCTGTTTGGGGAAAAGGGGCGCAACCTTCGTCACGCCCCCCTTTCTCACTTACCGATGTTCACCGCGCCCTTCAGCCGAGTTCCTTCACCAGTTCCGGCACGACGCTGAACAGATCGCCGACGAGGCCGTAATCCGCGACGCTGAAAATGGGCGCTTCCGGATCCTTGTTGATGGCGACGATGACCTTCGAGTCCTTCATGCCGGCCAGATGCTGGATCGCGCCCGAGATGCCGACCGCGACATACAACTGCGGCGCGACGATCTTGCCCGTCTGGCCGACCTGATAGTCGTTCGGCACATAGCCCGCATCGACTGCCGCACGCGACGCGCCCAGTGCCGCGCCGAGCTTGTAGGCGAGCGGTCCGAGCGTCTGCGTATAGTTCTCGCCGCTGCCGAGGCCGCGTCCGCCCGACACGATGATGTTCGCGCTCGTCAGTTCCGGACGGTCCAACTTCGTGATTTCACGCGACACGAACGACGAAATGCCCGCATCCGCCGCTGCGTCGATCTTCTCGACCGATGCGCTGCCGCCTTCCGCCGCGACCGGATCGAAGCCCGTGGCACGTACGGTGATGACCTTGATCGGATCGCCCGATTGCACCATGGCAATGGCGTTGCCTGCGTAGATCGGGCGCTCGAACGTGTCGGCGCTGGCGACGGCGGTGATGTCGCTGATCTGCGCGACATCGAGATGCGCGGCGATACGCGGCGCGACGTTCTTGCCGTAAGCCGTGGCCGGCGCCAGGATGTGCAAATAATTCTTTGCGATGCTCAGCACTGTGCCTTCGACGTTTTCCGCGAGGCCTTCGGCAAGTTGAGGCGCATCGGCCAGCAACACTTTCGAGACGCCTGCGATCTTTGCCGCAGCGTCAGCCGCTGCTTGCGCGTTCGAGCCCGCGACCAGCAAGTGAATATCGCCGCAGATCTTCGCCGCAGCCGCCACCGTATTCAACGTCGCCGCCTTGATCGACGCGTTGTCGTGTTCCGCAATTACGAGAGTCGTCATATTCAGATCACCTTCGCTTCGTTCTTCAGCTTCTGGACCAGCGTGCTCACGTCCGGCACCGTGATGCCCGCACTGCGCTTCGGCGGCTCGACGACCTTCAACGTCTTCAGACGCGGCGTGACATCGACGCCGAGGTCAGCGGGCTTCACCGTCGTCATCAGCTTCTTCTTCGCCTTCATAATGTTCGGCAGCGTGGCGTAACGTGGCTCGTTCAGACGCAGGTCCGTCGTCACCACAGCGGGCAGCTTGAGCGACAGCGTTTCCGCGCCACCGTCAACTTCACGGGAAACAGTGGCTTTGCCGTCCGCAACAACCACTTTCGATGCAAACGTCGCCTGCGGCAGACCCGCCAGCGCGGCGAGCATCTGGCCGGTCTGATTCGAGTCGTCGTCGATAGCCTGCTTGCCGAGAATTACGAGTTCCGGCTTTTCCTGATCGACCAGCGCCTTGAGGATTTTGGCGACGGCCAGCGGCTGCAATTCGTTAGCGGATTCGACGAGGATGGCGCGATCCGCGCCGATGGCCAGCGCCGTGCGCAGCGTTTCCTGACACTGCGTCACGCCGCACGACACCGCGATCACTTCCGTTGCGACGCCGGCTTCCTTCAGGCGCACCGCCTCTTCCACGGCGATTTCATCGAACGGGTTCATCGACATTTTCACGTTGGCGATGTCGACGTCCGTGTTGTCCGATTTCACGCGGACCTTCACGTTGTAGTCGACCACGCGCTTGACTGGCACCAGAATTTTCATGCACACGCTCCAAAGATACGTTTACGTCAACCCTGCGCGTCATTATACAAGCGACGCGCCTACCTTCACCCGCCAAAAAGGTGGGCTGGGCCGCGTGCAAATAGGCACGAGCCCAAACACATGAATGGTCGTTCTTTTTTAATCTCGGAATAGCCCGCAGCGCTTACCAGGCGGTAATGACCGCGCCGCCGAATTTCCCGTCGATGAATTGCTTCACTTCCGGCGAGTGATATGCCGCGACCAGCTTCTTCACCCACGGCTTGTCCTTGTTCGCCGCGCGAATGGCGATGAGGTTCGCGTACGGGCCGTGCGGATCCTCGATCGCAATCGAATCGCTCTTGGGACTTCAGACCCGCTTCCATCGCAAAGTTTGTGTTGATGGCGGCGTCGACGTTGGCGAGCGAGCGCGGGATTTGCGCGGCATCCAATTCGACGATCTTCAGCTTCTTCGGATTCTCGACGATATGGAGAGTCGAGAAGCGTCGCTTTCAGGCCGGCATCGGCGCGCAGCTTGATGAGGCCTTGCGTCTGCAGGAGAAGCAGCGCGCGGCCGTCGTTGGTCGGATCGTTCGGCATGGCGATGTGCGCGCTGTTCTGCAAGTCCTTCAGCGACTTGATCTTCTTCGAGTAGATGCCCATCGGATACGTCACCGTGCTGGCGACGCTGATGAACTTGTAGTCGCGATCCTTCCGCATCTAGATACGGCTGATGCTCATAGACTATTGGCATCGAGATCGCCGCCTGCGAGCGCGGCGTTCGACTGCACGTAATCCGAGAACTCGATGATGTTGATCTTCAGGCCGTTCTTCGCTGCGACCTGCTTCACGACTTCCATAATCTGTGCGTGCGGGCCCGCCGGTAACGCCAACTTTGATCGACTCGTCGGCATAGGCGCTGACATTGAAAAGCGTTGCGCTAACCAGCGCGGCGGCGAACTTCAGGATGTTTCGACGTTGCATGATGGTTGCATGATGTTTTCGTAGTAGTTTTATTTGTGGCTGAGACGGCGCACGAGCCAGTCGCCGAACGACTGCACGAGCTGAACGAACACGATGAGGATGATGACCACCGTCAGCATCACTTCCGGCAAGAAAAACGCTGATCACCGTAGCGGATGGCCCAGATCGCCGAGCCCGCCGCCGATGGCACCCGCCATCGCCGAATAGCCGACGAGCGACACGAAGATGATCGTCAGTCCTGCGCTCACGCCCGGCAGCGATTTCGGCAACAGCACCTTGAACACGATCTGCGAGGTAGTCGCGCCCATCGCCTGCGCGGCTTCGATCAGACCGCGATCCACTTCGCGCAGCGCCGTTGCGACGAGACACGCGATGAATGGCGCGGCGGCGATCGTCAGCGGCACGATGGCGGCAGCAGTGCCAATTGATGAGCCGACGACAAGCCGCGTAAATGGAATCACCGCGATCAGCAAGATGATGAGCGGCGTAGACCGTACCGCATTCACGACGCCGCCCAGCACGCAATTGACCGCGATGTTCTGGAGGATGCCGTTGCGACCGGTCAGATAAAGCAGGATGCCGAGCGGCAGCCCGAGCGCCGCACCGATGAATCCCGAGATGCCGACCATGATCAGCTTTTCCCAGAACGACTGGACGAATATGTCGAACATTTCACTCAACATGAGACAGATCCTCCACGACGACGCCTTGCGAGCGCAAATATTCGATCGCTTCCGAGATCTTCACCGGCTGACCGCTAGCGAGCCGAACGCCTGGCCCTGAATCTTATCGATCTGGCCATGCAGGATGTTGAAGTCGAGTTCGTAGCGGCGAATGGTCCCCGAGAGAATCGGCTGATCGACGCCCGAGCCGGTGAACGCGAGCCTCAGCAAATGCCCGCTTCCGGTTTTCAACCGCTCCGCGACGCGCGCCTTCAGCGCAGGCGGCAGCTCGTGCCCGATGACATCGCCGATCAGCGCGCGCGTGACCTCGTGATGCGGCTGCATGAAGACATCGACCACCTTGCCCTCTTCGACGACGCGCCCCGCATCCAGCATGGCGACGCGGTCGCACACCTGCTTGATGACTTCCATCTGATTCGGGATGAGCACGATGGTCAGCCCAAGTTCCCGATTGATCTTGCGCAGCAGATCGAGAATGGCGCGCGTGGTTTCCGGATCCAGCGCGGAGGTGGCTTCATCGGACAACAGGACTTTCGGCTTGCTCGCCAGCGCCCGCGCACTGCTTTTGCCTGCCGCTGATTTGCGACGAATACTTATCCTTGTGCTGCGTCAGGCCGATGAGATGGAGCAGCGCGTCATTCAAATGCGACGCGAACGAACACCCGTGCTGGAGCGGGCATAAGAGCAGTCGTCGCCTGCGGGATCAGGGGCTGCAGAACGTGCCCGCCCCCAGTACGATTACGGCAATCCTGCATCGTCACGGCTGCATCGGGCAGCGCGCTGATGCCACTGCCTGGCAGCGCTTTGAGCGAGGCGAGCCTAACGAGTTGTGGCAGATGGAT
>LELG01000501.1 GCA_001045575.1 Candidatus Burkholderia pumila | reverse complement strand
GAGCTATGAGGGCCAGAAGAAGCTCAGTGAGATGGGGCTGTGCAAGTTCATCTTTGAGCGCAACTTTGAGACTGAGGGACCGCTCAAGGCCTATTTCCAGCAGCACAATTGGCACAGACACTTCCACATCGGCTTTGCCGAGCATCATGATGGAGATCTAGTCCGGGAGTTCTATACTTATATAGAACTCGATCCCTACCGCAGGCAGGTCGCAAAGGTGAAGGGCAAGGATGTGGACTTCTCACCCAGTGCCATCAACCGAGTGCTGAAGCTGCAAGACATTCCCAGAGACGAGTACACAGCCTATCTGGAGAATGAGCGCAACGATGGGGCGCTCCTCTCGAGGACGTTGATGGGGGAGGAGAAAAGGCTCCCTGACGGATGGACTTATCTAGCGAAGGAAGAGCTGACTCCCCTCGCCAACTTCATCCATCATCTCATCGGCTGCCGCATCATGCCCTTCCGGATGAACTCCCAGGTGCAGAAAAAGAGGGCCTGGCTCACTTGCGCGATCCTACTCCGCAAGTCGGTGGATGTTGGCAAAATCATTCACGACGAGATTAACGGCATGGTAGGGTCTGAGGTGAGGAAAACCCAGGCACTAGGATTCCCAGCCCTGATCACATCCCTATGCCACCGAGCTGGAGTCGCTAGTCTAGTGCCACCATCCAGTCACTTAGTAGCCTCAGGGCGCCACCATACGGATGTCAAAGGCACGCTGAAGCTGAAGGAATTTACTAAGGGAAGTGAGCCGAGGCGAGCCGGACCAGCTGATGAGGAGGAGGACGATGAGGAGGAGGGCGAGGATCCTATTCCGAGGGAGCAGCCTCAGGAGCAGCCGCGTCCGCGGACCATGCTGCAGCGCATAGACGCCTTACAGACGGAGCAGGCAGCGATCCGTCAGGAGCTCACAGAGCATCATCGACGCGTCATGGAGGAGTTGCAATTTATGGCGGATGCCAATGAGGTAGGACTTAGGGAGATGCGCCGCGAAATGCGGCAATTTCAGCGCTACCCGATCCAGATGCACACATTCCAGCTTTCTGGCAGCCAGGGCCCACCTCCATTGTTCGATGTGCCACCAGACACATCACCGTTATCTCCTTGATTCTGGTCACCGAAAGGAAGTCCCGTTCTGACTAGTTTTATAC
>LELG01000500.1 GCA_001045575.1 Candidatus Burkholderia pumila | reverse complement strand
CCAGTATCCATCGGGACGAATCCCTCTGGAACGTGCAAGCTCGTACCTGACCCATAGCATCAGCCGTTGAACGATTGATCCGGAACCCATATGAGTTCGGATCGCTCGTCGACTCTACTAAAGCCTCCCAAGCCAAAAGATACAAGGAAGGCTTGCATCGCCCTATCCCGCATGGTCGGAATGCCCAAAGGGCGCTCCTTTCCGTTTGCTCGGGGATAAAGACTCTCCGTAATGGCAAAGGCTTATATCCACACCGCTTCAACCTGCCAATAGCTTGCCACCGGCTCTCAGGCAACTCCCACAGTTCGCGATTCGACTCCAGCCGTTCGCGCACCTTAGTTCTGTGTAACACGGCGTATCGCATACAGCTTCACGGACAACGTGCGAGTCAGCATCCGTTGCAAAGCTTTTACCCTGCGCCAGTCACCTTCCCGCGTTGCCTTCGCAATTCGAATCTGCATCCCTCTCATGTTCCGTTCAACCTTCCGCCAATTGACGGCACTCCAGCTGACAGGGGCGTGAGAAAGCGCAGATCCAGTCTTTCGACTCGATACTTTCATGCTGCTCTCCTACTTGGAAAAATCCCCAGGCAGAAGGCGCATCTCCCCCAGAGGGGCAGACATACTACCCTCTGGGGAACAACAGACACCTCCTCAATAGGAGGGCGTGCGCCCCTATCTCGGACAAACACCTCGTACGGGCGCATGCACCCGCACCTGACCAAGTTACAGAGGATAGTCAGCCGCCTTGCGACGGTAGACCAGACAGAAGTCTGCTCGCTTTCGCGTGGGATGATGTCTTAACCCCTATCCGTGCCATTACAGCCCGGCATTCGTTTTTTCCGTCCCCCCATACCCGCATGATCAACAACGTTCCTTACGGTCTGTCTGCCAGCCGTACAGCGCTGGCGACCATACGGGCTTACCACGTTCCCGGCATGTCACACGACTGACGTAAGTTCTGCCCATCCCCGGTGGTGTTGTGACGACGTAGCCAAATTCTTTAACCGTATCAGTCAACCTAGCTCCTCAATCCCTTGCTGCTGGGAGTCTCCGAACAGTCCCCTCGCGGGAACAGCTCGCCCGATACGTCCGGGAATACATTGTCCGAGGAGCTTCACACCCCCCACCGTTGCCAGTGACCCGTGTCCTC
>LELG01000499.1 GCA_001045575.1 Candidatus Burkholderia pumila | reverse complement strand
TCATCTGCTCCCCAAAATCCCGCTTGCGCGTGCGCTTGGTTGACAGGTTCAAGCCGAGATAAAATTGCGTCATTGCGATGCTTCTAGGTCGTAGCTAATATCAGAGCATTCCTAAGCGACATTACGCTCAATAGTTACACAAAGAGTTTCCTTAACCCTCGGCCGACAATACGATCTAGTGTAGTGGTCGATTACTTAGGCCAGTTCGAAGTGGGCGATCAATGGGGCGGATATATGGCCGCCCATCCATTGGATGTTGATAACTTCAACAATACGAACCGCGTTAATAACGAGATCAAGTACACGAGTAAGACGATCGGCGGGATTACTTTCGGCGGTGCCTACTCGTTGGGAGGTGTTGCCGGAAATGTCAGCCGCAATCAGATCTGGTCTATCGGAGCCAACTACGCTAACGACCCCTTGCTCGCTGGCGTCGGTTACCTAAACGTGCGCAATCCCAGCGTCTCGTTTTACGGCAATGGCGGTTCTGCGGCGGCCACTCCGGCAGGGGTGCCAGGCTCCAATTTCGGTGCCTCACCCGTCATCTCTGGCTATGCCTCCGCTCACACGTTGCAGGTTATCGGCGCCGGCGGTGCCTATTCTTTCGGACCTGCCACTTTTGGCATTACTTAATCGAACACCAAGTTCAAGAGCCTAGGCGACACCGCAACGGGGCCAGTGCCAGCAGGCGGGATCGCTGGAACCGCCACTTTCAATATTGCGGAGGCCAACTTCAGGTATCAGATTACACCGGCACTTGTTACTGGGGTGGCTTACATCTATACGCATAACAGCGGAGCGGCCGGTCAAGATTCCGCTACTTAACTTATAATCAAGAGTCAGCCGGTCTGGACTACTTTCTTTCAAAGCGAACAGACTTGTACACAATCGCCACGTTTCAGCAGGCTCGAGGCCCGGATTCGACTGGCCGCAGCGCTGTTGCATCGATCAATGCGCTGACACCCTCAACCTCGAACCGTCAACGTGCAGTGCGACTTGGTATTCGCCACAAATTCCTAATGTGCGGACTGCCCGGATTCAGCGGGCAGATCAAATTGGGTCGACCGTTTTCTGGTCGGCCCACTTCTTTATGATTGGTCTAGGACTCTTTCGATCGAAACAGCGAGTATATCTTCGCGGATTGTATTGTGAG
>LELG01000498.1 GCA_001045575.1 Candidatus Burkholderia pumila | reverse complement strand
AGCGGTGGGTAGTCCCGCTGAGAGGGAGTTCGATTCACCAGACGGTGTATCAAATGATGTCACGCCACCGGCAATGCGGACTTGCGTGCCCGAGGTGTCATCACCATTTGTGCCGGTCGTGCAAGAGCCGGCGACGGATGGGAAAGCCATGTTCGCGCGCAGACCATCGATAACCGTTGTTTTGCACGTACGTTTGCCCAATGGTGTTGAGTTCGACGTCGCAGACGTGACTATCGACGAGCTGACCACCGTGGTCCAGATGCTTGGAAGGATGCCGTGTTCCGGTTCGACGACAATCTGAAGGTCTACTTGCACCGCGATCCCGTCGATTTCCGCTATGGCATGAACAGTCTGTCGATTCTTATCGAGCAGTCGATGCGCCTGAATCCGATGGACACGTCGCTTTACATCTTTGGCAACCGGCGCTGCGATCGGATAAAGATCCTCGGCTGGGATGGCAGTGGTTTCTGGTTCTTATTGAAACGATTGGAAACGAGCCACTTCATCTGGCCTGACAACAAGGCTGACATCGTGACAATGACGACCAACGTGCTGCACGCGTTGCTCGACGGCGATGACATCACCGCGATTCGACGACATCCGAAGCGAGATCGCCGCGTGAGCTGAACAGTGAGGCGATGAAGAGCGACGCGGATAATCATGGCACGCTCGACCTTTTTGTCGAGCGTGCGAATGCCGAATAAAAGGTTATCCATGCGGCAAATCAAGGAAATCTTGCACTACGGCTGCCAGCGCAGCCAGCGCGAGATCGCCAGCACCATCGGCGCCTCGGTATCGACGGTATGGGAGTACCTCCAGCGGGCCAAGCGAACGCAACTGAGCTACGAATAGCTCATGCAGCTTGACGAGCAGGCGCTTGATGCGCGCCTGTTCCCGCCGGTGCCTGCCTCGCGGTGCCCGCGTCCGCTGCTAGACTGGTTGCGGATACATCGCGAGTTGGGCAGGAATGGCGTGACGCTCGACCTGCTGTGGAAAGAGTACAAAGCCTAGAGGAGTCCGACGGTTACGGCTATAGCTGAACTGGATCGGTTCGCACGTACGCGCATTCACTTTCTTCGGCGACTGTGTCGAGATCCTGGTGCCCGACAATCTGAAATCGGGTTTTCACAAGGCGAGCTTCTATGATCCCGTCGTCAACCGCACCTA
>LELG01000497.1 GCA_001045575.1 Candidatus Burkholderia pumila | reverse complement strand
CTATAAAAGTGCAAATAGGAGTACGATTGACTTTAAGTGTCTGGAATGTTTATTGTTAATTGTTATGTGCAATTTCAATAAATGTTTTACTATAGTGTTATGCTGTCGAAAATTTTGGTATTAGAATTAACTTGGGTTTTATTGTTTGATAGGATGTCTGATCGTGCTGGACCGAGTCTGCCTCCTTATGACCCGATAGGTCCCACTCGTCTAGTGTCACCTAGACTCTACTATCCGGTTGAGCTTTCTCGCCCTTTGACCTACCGCGACTTTGAGAATGGAGTGATGAGGGTCTGCGATCCGTTGACAGCGCCGCCTTGTTTCTGTCCGTCTAGAGACATGTACCCATATCCTGTGTGGGTGGTTCACCAGCTTGAGCGTGAGCGGACTGACTTAGCTTACATGGCTACTGGTGAGCGCCGAGAGCGTGAGTACATCGTGGACGAGTACCATCGGCTCTTCCATGCACAGGATAGGATCATAGATGAGGTGGAGGCCAAGTTGGCCGCTACCACTCAGCAGTTGACTGGAGTGACTCAGCAGCTTACGGCAGCGACTGAGCAGGTGACAGCTCAGGCACAGGAGATAGAGCGTCTCCGTCAGCGCCTGCAGCACCAGGAGGCTAGATTACAGCGAGCGCGTGAGGATTTAGAGCCTACGATTGAGATTTCTTCCTCCACTGGTCACGCTGAGCCTCAGGGCTCTGGCTATAGCGTGAACCAGTCTGACGCATCTTCTGCGGATCAGCCGGGACAGCAGGGGGACGGAGGAGCTTTGGGACATTCGGACAGCGAGCCGAGTGAGGGGTTTTGGGCATAGACTAGTGCCTGGGTGTTGATAGAGGATTACTTTTAGTCCTCTTTTGTATAGCTTTTGACTTAGGCTTAGTGCCTAACTGTAGCGTAGGTTTCGACTTTTAGAAAGTCGAATAGGCTTCTAGCAGTGGCTAGAGAGCGTTACATCTATCTTTTCTTTATTAGCTACTTTTGTATTATGAAAAGATGGGTGTAACCTTTTGTTGTGACATTATCATTATGGATCTATATGATTCTCGTTATGTTTATATTATATATGTATCTGTGTTATTAGTTAATTTCTTTTTAAAAGTAATAAGTCCTGAATTTAGAACAAATATGTAAAGACTAAAATTTTACGAAACAGATAGAAATACCT
>LELG01000051.1 GCA_001045575.1 Candidatus Burkholderia pumila | reverse complement strand
GGGCGACAACGTGTCGATCACGGTCAAGCTGATCGCCCCGATCGCCATGGAAGAAGGTTTGCGTTTCGCAATCCGCGAAGGTGGCCGTACCGTCGGCGCTGGTGTCGTTGCGAAGATTATCGAGTAAAATGTCCAGTTGCTCAACTTGAAGCTGTAGTGAAGTTGTAGAGTTGTAGAAATACCTGATCGGGACCGGGTGTTCGCTCTCCGCGAGCGCCCGGTCCCACGCTCTTTTGCCCAAATGTGCGGTGCAACACTGCCTCGCTCTTTCCAAGGAATTTGTCATGCAGAACCAGAAAATCCGCATTCGTCTGAAGGCTTTCGACTATCGCCTGATCGATCAATCGGCAGCCGAAATCGTCGATACGGCGAAGCGGACTGGCGCAATCGTCTGTGGCCCGGTGCCGCTGCCGACGCGTATTCAGCGTTTTGACATCCTGCGTTCGCCGCACGTCAACAAGACGTCGCGCGACCAGCTCGAAATCCGTACCCACCAGCGTCTGATGGACATCGTCGATCCGACGGACAAGACCGTCGACGCGCTGATGAAACTCGACCTGCCGGCTGGCGTCGACGTCGAAATCAAGCTGCGGTAAGTCTCGCAAGCTCCGTTGGTGGTTCAAACGGAGCTAAGTCTTTGATTGCTTGCAGGAATCGAAATGCCTTATTATATTTCAAAAATTTTCGCGTCTATGCGCACGAAAAAGACGCAAGTAAGCCGACTCAGTTTCCCGTAACGAAGCCGGCATTTGTAAATCAGCCCCCGACCAATCGCAGTTGGGAATGGAGAAAACTATGAGCCTTGGACTCGTAGGTCGCAAGGTTGGCATGACTCGTATCTTTACGCCTGAGGGGGATTCGATCCCCGTCACCGTGCTGGACGTGTCGGACAACCGCGTGACGCAGATCAAGAGTGTTGAAACGGATGGTTACACCGCCGTGCAGGTTGCATTCGGTACTCGCCGCGCATCGCGCGTGACGAAGCCGTTGGCGGGCCACCTCGCCAAAGCTGGCGTTCAAGCCGGTGAAATCCTCAAGGAATTCCATATCGATGCAGCCAAGGCAGGTGAACTGTCGAACGGCGCTATCATCGCTACGGATATTTTCGAAGTTGGCCAGAAAGTTGACGTGCAAGGCACGTCGATCGGTAAGGGCTACGCTGGTACGATCAAGCGCTACAACTTCTGTTCGGGCCGCGCATCGCACGGTAACTCGCGTTCGCACAACGTTCCGGGTTCAATCGGTATGGCCCAGGATCCGGGTCGTGTTTTCCCGGGTAAGCGCATGACGGGTCACCTCGGCGACGAAACCGTTACGGTTCAAAACCTCGAAATCGCCCGCATCGACGCTGAGCGCAGCCTGCTGCTAGTCCGCGGTGCTGTTCCGGGTGCGAAGGGCGGCAAGGTCTTCGTGACCCCGGCCGTCAAGACGCGTGCTGTGAAAGGAGCGAAATAATGGAACTTAAGCTCCTGAATGCTAATGGTCAGGAAGGTGCTGGCGTGAACGCATCGGACGTCGTATTCGGTCGCGATTACAACGAAACCCTGATTCACCAGGTCGCCGTTGCTTATCAGGCGAACACACGCAGCGGCAACCGCGCGCAGAAGGACCGCGAGCAGGTCAAGCACACCACCAAGAAGCCGTGGCGCCAGAAGGGTACGGGTCGTGCTCGTGCCGGTATATCGTCGAGCCCGTTGTGGCGTGGCGGTGGTCGCATTTTCCCGAACTCGCCAGAAGAAAACTTCTCGCACAAGGTCAACAAGAAGATGCATCGCGCGGGTCTCCGCTCGATCTTCTCGCAGTTGGCTCGCGAAGGCCGTATCTCGGTCATGGAAAAGCTGACGCTCGAAGCTCCGAAGACCAAGTTGTTGGCCGAAAAATTCAAGGCCATGGGTCTCGACTCCGTGTTGGTCATCACCGATACGGTTAACGAAAACCTGTACCTCGCGTCGCGCAACCTGGCCAATGTGGCCGTTGTCGAGCCGCGTTACGCCGACCCGCTCTCGCTGATCCACTTTAAGAAAGTGCTGATCACGAAGGCGGCGGTCGCTCAGATCGAGGAGTTGCTGTCATGAGCGAAGTTCGCAAAAACGATCATCGTTTGATGCAAGTTTTGCTCGCGCCGGTGATCTCCGAAAAAGCGACGCTGGTTGCCGACAAGAACGGACAAGTTGTGTTTGAAGTCGCGCCGGATGCCACGAAGCAGGAAGTTAAGGTTGCTGTCGAGCTGCTATTCAAGGTCGAAGTCAATTCCATCAACATGCTCGTCACGAAGGGCAAGGCCAAGCGTTTCGGTCGTCACTTCGGCAAGCGCAAGGACGTGAAGAAGGCGTACGTCTGCTTGAAGCCCGGCCAGGAAATCAACTTTGAAGCGGAGGCCAAGTAATCATGGCAATCGTGAAAGTTAAACCGACCTCGCCGGGTCGCCGCGCGATGGTCAAAATTGTCAACAAGGATCTGCACAAGGGCAAGCCGCACGCGGCGCTGCTCGATACGCAATCCAAGTCGGCCGGCCGTAACAACAACGGCCGTATCACCACGCGTCACCAGGGTGGTGGTCATAAGCAGCATTATCGTATCGTCGATTTCCGTCGCAACAAAGACGGCATCCCGGCGAAGGTCGAGCGTCTCGAATACGACCCGAACCGTAGCGCGAACATCGCGCTGGTTCTGTACGCAGACGGCGAGCGCCGCTACATCATCGCGCCGAAGGGCGTAACAGTTGGCACGCAGCTCATGTCCGGTTCGGAAGCGCCGATCCGCGCAGGCAACACCCTGCCGATCCGCAACATCCCGGTCGGTGCGACGATCCACTGCATCGAGATGCTGCCGGGCAAGGGCGCGCAAATGGCGCGTTCGGCTGGTACGTCCGCCATGCTGCTGGCTCGCGAAGGCGTCTACGCTCAAGTGCGTCTGCGCTCCGGTGAAATCCGCCGCGTGCATGTCGAGTGCCGTGCGACCATTGGTGAAGTGGGCAACGAAGAGCACAGCCTCCGTCAAATCGGCAAGGCCGGTGCAAACCGCTGGCGCGGTATCCGTCCGACGGTACGTGGTGTTGCAACGAACCCGATCGACCATCCGCACGGTGGTGGTGAAGGCCGCACGGCTGCAGGTCGCGCTCCGGTGAGCCCGTGGGGCACGCCGACTAAGGGCTACCGCACCCGTAGCAACAAGCGCACGGCGACGATGATCGTTCAGCGCCGTCACAAGCGTTAAGGAGTAAGCAATGACACGTTCTGCTAAAAAAGGTCCGTTCTGCGACGCTCATTTGCTGAAGAAGGTTGAGGCGGCTGCATCGACGCGTGACAAGAAGCCGATCAAGACCTGGTCGCGTCGTTCGACGATTCTGCCGGACTTCATCGGTCTGACGATCGCTGTTCACAACGGCCGTCAACACGTTCCGGTGTACGTTACGGAAAACATGGTCGGCCATAAGCTTGGCGAGTTCGCACTGACCCGTACGTTCAAGGGTCACGCGGCCGACAAGAAGACCAAGAAATAAGGGGCTATCAAGATGGAAGTGAAGGCAATTCATCGCTGTGCCCGCATCTCGGCGCAGAAAACGCGCCTTGTGGCTGACCAGATCCGTGGTCTGCCGGTCGACAAGGCGTTGAACGTTCTGACGTTCTCGCCGAAGAAAGCGGCGGGTATCGTCAAGAAGGTCATGCTGTCTGCGATCGCAAATGCGGAACACAACGAAGGCGC
Source organism: Candidatus Burkholderia pumila (assembly GCA_001045575.1). GTDB lineage: Bacteria > Pseudomonadota > Gammaproteobacteria > Burkholderiales > Burkholderiaceae > Caballeronia > Caballeronia pumila. The sequence continues at coordinate 11,572 of LELG01000051.1, read as the reverse complement.
CGACATCGACGAGCTCAAGATCACGAGCATCTACGTCGACAAGGCAGCTTCGCTGAAGCGTTTCACCGCACGCGCAAAGGGTCGCGGTAACCGCATCGAGAAGCAATCCTGTCACATCACTGTGACGGTCGGGAATTAAGGAGCCGTACGATGGGACAGAAAATTCATCCGACTGGCTTCCGTTTGGCCGTCAGCCGCAATTGGGCTTCGCGTTGGTACGCAAGCGACAACAATTTCGCGGCAATGTTGCAGGAAGACATCGGTGTTCGTGAATACCTGAAGAAGAAGCTGAAGAATGCTTCGGTCGGTCGCGTCGTCATCGAGCGTCCGGCGAAGAACGCGCGCATCACGATTTACAGCTCGCGTCCGGGCGTCGTCATCGGCAAGAAGGGTGAAGACATTGAATCACTAAAGGCCGAGCTGCAAAAGTGCATAGGCGTTCCGGTTCACGTCAACATCGAAGAAATCCGCAAGCCGGAAACCGATGCTCAGTTGATCGCTGACTCCATTACGCAGCAGCTCGAACGCCGGATCATGTTCCGCCGTGCGATGAAGCGTGCGATGCAGAACGCGATGCGTCTTGGTGCCCAGGGCATCAAGATCATGAGCGCGGGCCGTCTGAACGGTATCGAAATTGCACGTACCGAGTGGTATCGCGAAGGTCGCGTGCCCCTCCATACGCTGCGCGCCGATATCGACTACGCGACCTCGGAAGCGAAGACGACGTACGGCATCATCGGCGTGAAGGTGTGGGTCTACAAGGGCGACACCCTCGGCCGTAACGAAGCGCCGGTCGTTGAAGAAGTGGCGGTAGAAAAGCGTCCGCGCCGTAACGCGCGTCCGGGTGGCGATCGCCGTCCGCGTCGCGATGGCGAAGGTGGCGGTCCGGCAGGTGCACGCCGTGGCGGCCCCCGTCGTGGCGGTGACGCGAAGACTGGAGAATAACGATGCTGCAACCGAAACGCAGAAAGTATCGCAAAGAGCAGAAAGGTCGTAACACCGGCAAGGCGATGCGCGGCAACGCAGTGTCGTTCGGTGAATACGGTCTGAAGGCTATCGGTCGCGGCCGTTTGACTGCACGTCAAATCGAAGCGGCACGTCGTGCAATGACGCGTCACATCAAGCGTGGTGGCCGTATCTGGATTCGTATCTTCCCGGACAAGCCGATTTCGCAGAAGCCGGCGGAAGTGCGTATGGGTAACGGTAAGGGTAATCCTGAGTACTACGTCGCGGAAATCCAACCGGGCAAGATGCTGTACGAAATGGACGGTGTCACCGAGGAACTGGCGCGCGAAGCGTTCCGTCTGGCTGCCGCTAAGCTGCCGCTCAAGACGTACTTCGTAGTTCGTCAGCTCGGCGCCTAAGGAGTAAATGATGAAGGCAACTGAACTTCGCCAGAAGGACCAGTCCGCGCTCAACCAAGAGCTGTCGGACCTACTGAAGGCGCAATTTGGCCTGCGTATGCAACTCGCGACCCAGCAGCTCACGAACACGAGCCAGCTGAAGAAGGTTCGTCGCGATATCGCACGTGTGCGGACCGTCATGACCGAGAAAGCGAACCAGAAATGAACAATAGCGTAAAAATCTCGCTCAAGCGGACGCTGGTCGGCAAGGTCGTCAGCAGCAAAATGGACAAGACGGTCACCGTTCTGGTCGAGCACCGCGTGAAGCACCCGATCTACGGCAAGTATGTCGTGCGTTCGAAGAAGTACCACGCGCACGATGACGCGAACACGTACAACGAAGGCGATCTCGTCGAAATCCAGGAAACTCGTCCGATTTCGAAGACGAAGGCCTGGGTTGTGTCGAAGCTGGTTGAAGCGGCTCGCGTGATCTAAAGCAGTAGTGCAGTACAGGCGATGCGACGCCACGTTGCATCGCTTTAAATTTTGGCTTGTAAGACCGGGATTATTTGTTATAATTTTGCCCCTCTTTTTTTTTTGTGGGGACCCCGTCGGCGGGCGAAGTTGGTAGGGGAAGCCGGTATGGGTGCCAGCCTGTATCGACAGATTCACCGGATTGCGATGGCGGGTTTCGTCTGCCGTTGCTGCCTGTTCTAACCCAAGCAGCCATTGCTGACGGGACCAAGACTGACCGGCTGCGCCATGGTGGTGCAATCGGATTAAGTTGGGAAAGGTAAACATGATCCAGACCGAAACTCGGCTTGAAGTAGCCGACAACACGGGTGCACGTGAAGTCCTGTGCATCAAGGTGCTCGGCGGCTCGAAGCGTCGTTACGCAAACATTGGCGACATCATCAAGGTGACCGTCAAGGAAGCGACGCCGCGCGGACGCGTGAAAAAGGGCGAAATCTACAACGCCGTGGTCGTTCGTACGGCCAAGGGCGTTCGTCGCCAGGATGGCTCGCTCATCAAGTTCGACGGCAATGCCGCCGTTCTGCTGAACACGAAGCTCGAGCCGATCGGCACGCGTATCTTCGGGCCGGTGACACGTGAGCTGCGTAGCGAACGATTCATGAAAATCGTTTCGCTCGCGCCGGAAGTGCTGTAAGGAAGGAGTCGCGATGAACAAGATTCACAAGGGTGACGAAGTCATCGTCATCACCGGCAAGGACAAGGGCAAGCGTGGCACCGTGCTGGCCGTTGCGAAAGACCGTGTGACCGTCGAGGGTATCAACCTCGTCAAGAAGCACGTGAAGCCGAACCCGATGAAGGGTATGACGGGCGGCGTAGAAGCCAAAACGATGCCGCTGCATATTTCGAACGTCGCATTGGTCGATGCTAACGGTAAGGCATCGCGCGTTGGCATCAAGGTCGAAGACGGCAAGAAGGTTCGCTTCTTGAAGTCGACCGGCGCCACGCTCAACGCCTGACGCGGAGTTAAAAAATGGCTCGTCTGCAAGAAATTTACAAAGAAAAGGTTGTTCCGCAACTGGTTGAAAAGTTCGGCTACAAGTCCATCATGGAAGTGCCGCACATCACCAAGATCACCCTGAACATGGGTTTTGGAGAAGCCGTCGCTGACAAGAAGATCATCGAAAACGCCGTGGGCGATCTGACGAAGATCGCTGGCCAGAAGCCGGTTATCACGAAGGCACGCAAGGCAATCGCAGGCTTCAAGATTCGTCAGGGTTACCCGATCGGCGCGATGGTTACGCTGCGCGGCCAAGCGATGTACGAATTTCTCGATCGTTTCGTGACGGTTGCGCTCCCGCGTGTGCGTGACTTTCGTGGCGTGTCGGGCCGCGCATTCGACGGTCGTGGCAACTACAACATCGGTGTGAAAGAGCAGATCATTTTCCCCGAAATCAACTACGACAAGATCGACGCGCTGCGTGGGCTGAACATCAGCATCACGACCACCGCGAAGACTGACGATGAAGCGAAGGCGCTGCTCGCCGGCTTCAAGTTCCCGTTCAGAAACTGAGGTTACCGTGGCTAAACTGGCACTGATCGAACGTGAAAAGAAGCGTGCGCGCCTGGCTGCTAAGTACGCTCCGAAGCGTGCTGAACTGAAGGCTGTGATCGACGACGCAAGCAAGTTGGACGAAGAGCGTTACTTCGCTCGTCTGGCCCTGCAACAACTGCCGCGTAACTCGAATCCGACTCGCAAGCGTAATCGCTGCGCGATCACGGGTCGTCCGCGTGGCACGTTCCGGAAGTTCGGCCTCGCGCGTAACAAGATCCGCGAGATCGCCTTCTGCGGCCAAATCCCTGGCCTGATTAAGGCGAGCTGGTAATAGGAGAAACGTAAGATGAGCATGAGTGATCCTATCGCCGATATGCTGACTCGCATCCGCAATGCACAGATGGTCGAGAAGGTTTCGGTGACGATGCCCTCGTCGAAAGTCAAGGTTGCGATTACCCAGGTTTTGAAGGACGAAGGTTATGTCGACGATTTTGCGGTGAAGGCTGAAGGCGCGAAGATCGAATTGAACATCGCGTTGAAGTACTACGCTGGCCGTCCGGTCATCGAGCGCCTCGAGCGCGTCTCGAAGCCTGGTCTGCGCGTGTATCGCGGTCGCAACGAAATCCCGCAAGTCATGAACGGCCTGGGCGTTGCAATCGTTTCGACGCCGAAGGGTGTGATGACCGATCGCAAGGCGCGCCAGAACGGCGTCGGCGGCGAAGTCATCTGCTACGTCGCTTAAGACCTAAGGAGAAGAGAAACATGTCTCGAGTAGGTAAGAGCCCGATCGCGCTGCCGCAAGGCGCTGAAGTGACGGTCAAAGGCGACGTAATCACCGTCAGGGGTCCGCTCGGTACGATCTCGCAACCGGCGAACAAGCTGGTCGCGGTGATGAACGAGAACGGTACGCTGAAGCTGGCTCCGACGGATGAAAGCCGCGAAGCAAACGCGATGTCCGGTACGATGCGCGCCCTGGTGGCGAACATGGTGCACGGCGTCACCAAGGGTTTCGAGTGCAAGCTGACGCTGGTTGGCGTCGGTTATCGTGCGCAAGTGCAAGGCGACAAGCTGAACCTGTCGCTGGGTTTCTCGCACCCCGTGGTGCACCAGATGTCGGAAGACGTCAAGGCTGAAACCCCGTCGCAGACCGAAATCGTGATCAAGGGAATCGACAAGCAGAAAGTCGGACAGACCGCAGCAGAAGTGCGCGGTTATCGTCCGCCGGAGCCGTACAAGGGCAAGGGCGTGTGTTACTCCGACGAGGTCGTGATCCTCAAAGAAACGAAGAAGAAGTAAGAGTAAGGGTGCGCAATCATGGATAAGACTCAATCTCGCCTGCGCCGCGCTCGTCAGACGCGTATCAAGATCGCTGAGCTGCAGGTTCCGCGTCTGGCCGTGCATCGCACGAATACGCATATCTACGCGCAAGTGTTCTCGGCATGCGGTACGAAGGTCGTGGCTAGCGCCTCGACCCTGGAAGCCGAAGTGCGTGCAGAACTGGCCGACAAGTCGGGCAAGGGTGGCAACGTCAACGCTGCAACCCTGATCGGCAAGCGTATTGCTGAAAAGGCCAAGGCTGCCGGCATCGAATCCGTCGCCTTTGACCGCTCGGGTTTCCGCTACCACGGCCGTGCGAAGGCGCTGGCTGATGCGGCGCGCGAAGCCGGGCTCAAGTTCTAAGGGAAGAATTCGTCATGGCAAAGATGCAAGCGAAAGTTCAGGCTGACGAACGCGCCGACGGCCTGCGCGAAAAGATGATCGCGGTCAACCGAGTGACCAAGGTTGTGAAGGGTGGCCGTATTCTCGGCTTCGCCGCGCTGACCGTGGTTGGCGACGGCGATGGCCGCGTGGGCATGGGCAAGGGCAAGGCCAAAGAAGTTCCGGTTGCTGTTCAAAAGGCAATGGAACAGGCTCGCCGCAACATGTTCAAGGTGCCCCTGAAGAACGGCACGCTGCAACACGAAGTGCACGGTAAGCACGGCGCATCCGCAATCCTCCTCGCTCCGGCGAAGGACGGTACGGGCGTGATCGCTGGCGGCCCGATGCGCGCAGTGTTCGACGTGATGGGCGTTCAAAACGTTGTGGCCAAGAGCCACGGTTCGACGAACCCGTACAACCTCGTTCGCGCCACGCTGGACGGTCTGCGCAAGCAGTCGACCCCGGCTGACATCGCGGCGAAGCGTGGTAAGTCCGTCGAAGACATTCTGGGCTAAAAGGTGGTCATCATGTTTGGAAAAACTGTCAAGGTTCAGCTCGTCAAGAGCCTGATCGGGACTCGCGAATCGCACCGCGCTACGGTGCGTGGCCTCGGCCTGCGTCGCCTGAACTCGGTCTCCGAGCTGCAGGATACGCCGGCAGTGCGCGGGATGATCAACAAGGTCTCGTACCTCATTAAGGTCATCGCCTAAGCGGCCGACCAAGGATCCAAGGAGTTGAACATGGAATTGAATAACCTGAAGCCTGCAGAAGGCGCGAAGCAAGCAAAGCGTCGCGTTGGTCGCGGGATCGGTTCGGGCCTCGGCAAGACCGCTGGCCGCGGCCACAAGGGTCAGAAATCGCGTTCGGGCGGCTTTCACAAGGTCGGCTTCGAAGGCGGTCAGATGCCTCTGCAGCGTCGTCTGCCGAAGCGCGGCTTCATCTCGCTGACGAAGGAATTCGTCGGTGAAGTGCGCCTGGCTGATCTCGAAAAGCTGCCGGTCGACGAAATCGATCTTCTGGCGCTGAAGCAAGCAGGTCTGGTCGGCGATCTCATCAAGAGCGCAAAGATCATCAAGACCGGCGAGATCACGCGCAAGGTCACGGTGAGGGGCCTGACGGCAACGAAGGGCGCCCGTAAGGCAATCGAAGCCGCTGGTGGCTCGTTCGCCGAGTAACTGGCTGATCGCCGTTACTAGCACTAGCATCGGAGAAGGTTTTGGCTAACAGCCCGAGTTTCACAAAACCCGGTCGAAGCGCGGCGAAATTCGGCGATCTGCGCAAGCGTGTAATTTTCTTGCTGCTTGCGCTGATCGTCTACCGCATTGGTGCGCATATTCCGGTTCCCGGTATCGATCTGGATCAACTGGCGAAGTTGTTCCAAAACCAGTCGGGTGGCATCCTTGGCATGTTCAACATGTTCTCGGGTGGCGCGTTGTCCCGGTTCACCATTTTCGCACTTGGCATCATGCCCTACATTTCGGCGTCGATCATCATGCAATTGCTGTCGATCGTCTCGCCGCAAATGGACGCGCTGAAGAAGGAAGGACAGGCGGGTCAACAGAAGATCACGCAGTACACGCGTATTTTCACAGTGGTTCTGGCGACTTTCCAGGCGTTTGGTATCGCAGTCGCGCTGGAAAATCAGGCGGATCTGGTACTAGACCCCGGCGTGGTGTTCCGTCTGACGACGGTCGTGACGCTGGTGACGGGCACGATGTTCCTGATGTGGCTGGGTGAACAGATCACGGAACGCGGTCTCGGCAACGGTATCTCGATCATCATTTTCGGTGGTATCGCGGCAGGCTTCCCGAATGCAATCGGCGGTCTGTTCGAGCTGGTTCGCATCGGATCGATGAGCATGATCTCGGCGATCGTAATCGTCGTGCTGATCGCGGCGGTCACGTATCTGGTCGTGTTCATCGAACGCGGTCAGCGCAAGATCCTCGTGAACTATGCGAAACGCCAGGTCGGTAACAAGATTTACGGTGGACAGTCGTCTCATCTGCCTCTGAAGTTGAACATGTCGGGTGTAATTCCGCCGATCTTCGCGTCGTCGATCATCCTCTTCCCGGCAACAATCCTGAACTGGTTCAGTTCGGGTACGCGGACCAATTGGTTTGCAAACACGCTGCACAACGTGGCTGAGGCGCTTAAGCCCGGTCAACCCGTGTACGTGCTGCTGTATGCGTTGGCGATCGTTTTCTTCTGCTTCTTTTACACCGCATTGGTGTTCAACAGCCGGGAAACTGCCGACAACTTGAAGAAGAGCGGTGCTTTCGTTCCGGGTATCCGTCCGGGCGATCAGACTGCGCGATATATCGACCGCATCCTCATGCGTCTGACGCTGGCCGGTGCGATCTACATTGTGTTCGTGTGCCTGTTGCCTGAGTTCATGGTTTTGCGCTGGAACGTGCCGTTTTATTTTGGTGGAACATCGCTGCTGATCATTGTCGTCGTCACGATGGACTTTATAGCTCAGGTGCAATCGTACGTCATGTCGAAACAATATGAGTCGCTGCTCAAGAAGGCTAATTTCAAGGGCAACAACGTCCCGATGCGCTAATTTATGGCCAAAGACGATGTAATCCAGATGCAGGGCGAGGTCATTGAAAACCTCCCCAATGCTACTTTCCGGGTGAAATTGGAAAATGGCCATGTTGTCCTGGGACACATATCCGGCAGAATGCGGATGCATTACATCCGCATTCTGCCGGGCGACAAGGTTACGGTTGAATTGACGCCTTACGATCTGTCTCGGGCACGGATCGTGTTCCGGGCGAAGTGATTTGAAAAGGGTAATATCATGAAAGTGATGGCATCGGTTAAGCGCATTTGCCGCAATTGCAAGATCATCAAGCGTAAGGGTGTTGTGCGTGTGATTTGCAGCTCTGATCCGCGCCACAAACAGCGTCAAGGCTGAATGCCGCACTTTTGCTTGCGCTTTTTGTTTGAGGAAAAACAATGGCTCGTATCGCAGGGGTTAACATCCCGAATCATCAGCATACCGAGATCGGCCTGACGGCAATCTTCGGCATCGGCCGCACGCGTTCACGCGACATTTGCACTGCTGCTGGCGTGGAATTTTCGAAGAAGGTCAAGGACCTCACAGACGTAGACCTCGAAAAACTGCGTGACGAAGTGGGCAAGTTCATCGTCGAAGGCGACCTGCGTCGCGAAGTGACGATGAACATCAAGCGCCTGATGGACTTGGGTTGCTACCGCGGCATGCGTCATCGCAAGGGTCTGCCCCTGCGCGGCCAGCGTACGCGTACGAACGCACGTACCCGCAAGGGTCCGCGTCGTGCAGCGCAATCGCTGAAGAAGTAAGTGAAACTGACAGTTACAGGAAAACGTAATGGCTAAGGTTTCGAACAACTCCGCGGCGCAACGCGTTCGCAAGAAGGTCAAGAAGAACGTCGCCGAGGGCGTGGTTCACGTTCACGCGTCGTTCAACAACACCATTATCACGATCACCGACCGTCAAGGTAACGCGCTGGCATGGGCGACCTCGGGTGGCCAGGGTTTCAAGGGCTCGCGTAAGTCGACGCCGTTTGCAGCTCAGGTCGCAGCCGAATCGGCTGGCCGCGTGGCAATGGAATACGGTGTGAAGAACCTCGAAGTGCGGATCAAGGGCCCCGGCCCTGGCCGCGAATCTGCGGTGCGCGCGCTGCATGGTCTTGGCATCAAGATCACCGCGATCTCCGACGTGACGCCGGTCCCGCACAACGGCTGCCGTCCGCCGAAGCGCCGTCGTATCTAACGTGCGTCGACGGCTGCCGCATGTTTTGATGCGAAAATATCAGCGGATTTCGTGCGTTATGTAGTTTTGATTAAGCCCACCGTTCGACCTAAAGGGTTCGGACTAGCGCAAACCGAGGTTACTCCGAATTTTGCGTGATCAATATTTAAGGATACAAAGTGGCACGCTATACTGGTTCCAAAGCCAAGCTGTCCCGCCGTGAAGGCACCGATCTGTTTCTGAAGAGCGCACGCCGCTCGCTCGCCGACAAATGCAAGCTCGACAGCAAGCCCGGCCAGCACGGCCGTATCTCGGGCGCACGTACGTCCGACTACGGCACCCAGTTGCGCGAAAAGCAGAAAGTGAAGCGTATCTACGGCATGCTGGAACGTCAGTTCCGCCGCTACTTCGCTGAAGCCGACCGCCGCAAAGGTCCAACGGGCGAAAACCTGCTGCAATTGCTTGAGTCGCGTCTCGACAACGTCGTGTATCGCATGGGCTTCGGCTCGACGCGCGCTGAAGCGCGTCAGCTCGTCAGCCACAAGGCGATCATGGTGAACGGCCAGGTTGCCAACATCCCGTCGCTGCAAGTGAAGTCGGGCGACGTCGTCTCCGTGCGTGAGCAGTCGCGCAAGCAGGCACGTATTGTCGAAGCGCTGTCGCTAGCTGAGCAAGGTGGCATGCCGAGCTGGGTGTCCGTCGATGCGAAGAAGTTCGAAGGCACATTCAAGTCGATGCCGGAGCGCAGCGATATCGCTGGCGACATCAACGAAAGCCTGATCGTCGAATTGTATTCGCGTTAGGATCACGCGGAAATCGCGGTAATGGATGGACAGCCGGGGAAGCTTGATTGCTCGTCGCAAGAGGTGAACTCGGCTGTTTGTTTTCAGGTTGTTACCCGTCTCAGCCTTATCGGCGTAACGAGCCGAGGGTATTGAAAAGGAAAAACCTATGCAAACCAGTTTGTTGAAGCCCAAGATTATTGCAGTTGAATCGCTCGGCGAGAGCCACGCGAAAGTGGTTATGGAGCCGTTCGAACGCGGCTATGGCCACACCTTGGGTAATGCGCTTCGGCGCGTGCTGCTGTCGTCCATGATCGGCTACGCGCCGACCGAAGTGACGATCGCAGGCGTCGTGCACGAATACTCGACGCTCGATGGTGTGCAAGAGGATGTGGTCAACCTGTTGTTGAACCTAAAGGGTGTCGTCTTCAAGCTGCACAACCGCGACGAAATCACGGTGACGCTGCGCAAGGAAGGCGAAGGTGTCGTGACGGCCGGTGATATCGAACTCGCGCATGACTGCGAGATCATCAACCCGGATCACGTGGTCGCTTACCTGTCGAAGGGCGGTAAGCTCGACGTTCAGATCAAAGTCGAAAAGGGCCGCGGCTATGTGCCGGGCAACGTGCGTCGTTACGGCGAAGAGTCGGCCAAGATCATCGGCCGTATCGTGCTGGATGCGTCGTTCTCGCCGGTTCGCCGCGTGAGCTACGCCGTGGAAAGCGCGCGTGTCGAACAGCGTACCGACCTCGACAAGCTCGTGATGAACATTGAGACCAACGGCGTGATCTTGCCGGAAGAAGCGATCCGCCAATCGGCTTGCATTCTGGTCGATCAACTGTCGGTGTTCGCCGCGCTGGAAGGCACGGAAACCGCTGCTGAAGCATCGTCGCGCGCACCGCAGATCGATCCGATCTTGCTGCGTCCGGTCGATGACCTCGAGCTCACGGTCCGCTCGGCGAACTGCCTGAAGGCCGAGAACATCTACTACATCGGCGACCTGATCCAGCGTACGGAAAACGAACTGCTGAAGACGCCGAACCTTGGTCGCAAGTCGCTCAACGAGATCAAGGAAGTGCTCGCTTCACGCGGTCTGACGCTCGGCATGAAGCTCGAAAACTGGCCACCGGCTGGTCTCGAGCAGTAATACCGACACGTTAGCGTACTGGCAAAGACGCGGATTTTGCTTTAAACCCCGCGTCTTGCTTTATTTTCGACCGGCCCGTGCGTCCCGGATTGGGAAAATCCGGACGCAATAGAAGAGCTGGCTCTAAACTCGTAAAAGGAACTGAAAATGCGTCATAAGCATGGTCTGCGGAAACTGAACCGCACGAGCAGCCATCGTCTGGCAATGCTCCGCAATATGTCGAATTCGCTCATCGAGCACGAAGTCATCAAAACGACGCTGCCGAAGGCAAAGGAGCTGCGTAAGATTGTCGAGCCCCTCATCACGCTGGGCAAGAAGCCGTCGCTCGCAAACCGTCGTCTGGCGTTCAACCGCCTGCGCGATCGTGATTCGGTCACGAAGCTGTTCGAAGTCCTCAGCCCGCGCTACGCGAACCGTCCGGGCGGCTACCTCCGCATCCTAAAGTTCGGCTACCGCGTCGGCGACAACGCATCGATGGCGCTGGTCCAACTGATGAATCATCCGGAAGTCGAAGAGACGGAAGAGGACGTCGTCGAAGCTGAGTAAATTCCGCTTCAGATGTATCGAAAAACCCGCTCACGTGAACTGACCCCGTAAAGTTGGACAGTTTATAAAGCTAGAGTTGATTGGGCTAAGTCCTGTGCAGTACAGGACTTAGCCCAATCAACTCGTGATTATAGTAGTGTAGTGCGCCAAGCCAGTTTGCAGCTGGCGGATTCAACCGGTCGTCGCAACACCTTTGATCGAGGAGGTGTTGCATGGGACGAAGTGCAAAGCAGGTGTATCGGTTGACAGGCCGAGGAGCGATGTACTGGCCGGGCGCGCCATCACTTGGAC
>LELG01000496.1 GCA_001045575.1 Candidatus Burkholderia pumila | reverse complement strand
TCGCATGGCCCGTTCTACGAAATCGAGGCGAAGTTGCATGGTGTCTTGGGGGTGCACGGCATGGTTGTGTCCGAGGTATCAAAGTGCCTCAAAGTGTCAACCATATTCCCGACAGACTGTCAGCGATGCCCCCGGTCTATACAGATTTCCTTAAAACGCTAAGGCTTGGAAAATAACTATCTTAAAGACGCGAGCCTCTGTCAATCTTTTGAACAATGCGCGCGGTTTGTGCGAGGCCGCGCACATATCGCGCTTGTTTAGCCGTTGCGAAAAAATATAGCTATATGCGCTAAGAGCGGGCACGCCGCCCAGATGTACGTACAGCACTTTCGAGCCCTCCGAGAACTCGCCGTTGCGCACCATCTGAATCATGCCGTCCATCGACTTGCCTTCGTAGACCGGGTCGGTCAAGACGCCTTCGAGACGCGCGCAAAGACGGATTGCGTCGAGGCGTGCCTTCGTTCAGCAAGCCGTATTCGGGACCGCCGAAACGCATATCGAGAATCACGTCGTCGCGCATGATATCTCCTGTCCGAGATCGACGAGTTCCGCCGTCTGCTTCGCAATGCGCGTGATCTGCTCATGCGTCTGTTCCGGTTTCGCCGAAGCATCGATACCGATTACGCGCCGCGCGCAGTCGTCAGCTGTGAAGCCGACGACCATGCCTGCGTGCTGCCCGTCACTGAACACACGACGATGTAATCGAACCTGAAGCCGAGCGCCGCTTCCTGCTCGCACACTTCTTCGGCAAAGCCGACAAAGCCCAGGCCCGCCCAGCGGATGCTCCGAGCAACCAGCCGGGATCGGAAACGGCTTGCCGCCTTCGGCGCGCACGCTTTCCCGCATCTTGCCAGCTTTTGCGAATGCCGATATCGAAGCCATCCGGCACAAGCCGCACGTCCGCGCCCATTAATGCGCGATAGCTGGATGTTGCCAACGCGGTCATACACCGCATCCGAGTAATTGACCCAGTTTTCCTGCACGAGCCCGCACTTCATGCCGAGATGCGCGGGCCACAGCCGCGACCTGACGGGTCTGATTCGACTGCACATCCCAATCGAAGCTTTTCCATGCGTGGTTTTGACCATGAAGCCTCAGGCGAAGGCGTGCGAGAACTGCCTCATCAACTGCAGCAGTGTCGATGCCCATGGCAGTCATTTCAATACCGTTTGG
>LELG01000495.1 GCA_001045575.1 Candidatus Burkholderia pumila | reverse complement strand
GAGCTGAACCGCTACATCCACTACTACAATCACGATCGCATCAAGCTGAAACTGAAAGGGCTGGGTCCTGTGCAGTACAGCACTCAGCCATTGACCGCGTAGTCTTTAACTGTCCAACTTCGTGGGGGGTCAGTTCAGAAAGCGTGCCCTTTTTGATGGCGGTCAAGGTCGTGCAAGCCGTGCGAAAGCTTGCGCATCGACAAGACGCGTACGATCAGGCCCGCGACTTGCTATACATGGGAGAACGACGTGAAACTCACAATCAGCATGCTCGGACGCACCGCCGGCTTACTGCTGGGCGGCACCCTCGTCGTCGTGGCAAGCGCGCAGACGCAACAGCCGCAGCCGAACAAACTTCAATTCGACAGCACGCCTGCCTATCAGGAACATAATACGACGCCACCCGCGGCAGCCGCCGCCAACGCCAGCGACGCGCTGAAGACGCGGCCCGGCAAGGAATCGGCCGGCAAGCAAAAGAACACGCCGAATCGCCCGAATGGCCTCGGCATGGATTCGGGCGCGGCGAGCATGGGGACAAAGAAGCAGTAGACGTTATTTGTTCGGTTCCAATGGCCAAGGCCACGTGGCATAACGCGAAGGCTTCTGTGCTTCTTCCGTGACATGCACGGGCGTCTTCGCGTTTAGCGTTTCATTGGACACATCTGCCCCGAACCAAGCTACGTCGCGACGCCGCTCTTCGACGTATGCGTTCCAGCCTTTGGCGTTGCCGTCGAACAAATCGTGGCGGACCGTGTTCGCCAGCATCGCGCGATTGAGCGTCTCGTCGAGCAGAGCCTTCGGCCATACGAAGAACGAGAACGCGCCCGACGTGCGGCGAATGAAGTCGCGCGGCGGCATCTTTTCATCGACGAAAGCGAGCAGCGTGAAGCCCGAGAGCGCGTCGTTGCCGCGTACCGCCGCGCCGATGCTCGCGTATTCGTCAGCGCATTGGCTCAGGCAAAACACCGTCTCCATGACGTCGCCCAGATGCAGCAGCGCGCGTCGTTCGTAGGGATCTTGCACGGCCTCTCGTTTCGTTATTCGATCTTCTTGTCCGTGCCTGTCGGAGTGACGCGCTGGAGTACGCGCACAATGGCCCGCGAGACGAATCTCTCGCAAACGGCCGTATCGAGAATCTGGCGGGCGTTCGGCCTGCAGCCGCCTCGGCAGGAGACGTTC
>LELG01000494.1 GCA_001045575.1 Candidatus Burkholderia pumila | reverse complement strand
GTAGAGTAGGCCTCAAGTTTGAAGTGATCGTCCCAGCGGCCTCTCGTCAAACCGTGCTTGCAGTTTTCCCGCACACGGCTTTCCGACTGCCGTCAGCCAGTAGCATTACAACAGCACAGGGCGTGCATACCAACTTGATTCATCCCCGGTCACCGACAGGCCATACAGCTTGAAAAGCCCGTGGTAATCGTAGAACTAAGACGGCGAGTGGTCCCTCCGCCCCTTAGCTCGCTTCTTGTGCTTCTTCCGAAGCATGATGCAGAGCGTCCACGTCGTGTAGTTCGCGATGCTCAAGAAGTGCTTCCTTGAGTTACCAGTCTTGAAGTAGTTTCCCCAGCCCCGAAGGATCGGGTTAATCTTTTCCTTGATAAACTGCGGCAGATTCCAGTGCTCTCTCCTGTGCGGACAACCTCCCGAATCTTCTTCTTGACCGATTTCATCGCCTTGGGCGAGGGTAGTAGTAGTAGTAGTAGTAGTACGACTTAAGCTTGCCCGTCACCTTCGACGGTTGGGCTACAAATCGGTGACCCAGAAAGTCGAACGGCTCCTCCCGGGCATCTACTATCCGTGTTTTCTGCGCATTGAGTGTGAGACCAAGACGATCCAGCACTTTCTTGGCCTCCCCCAGATAGAACTCGGGGTTCTTGTTGCACAGAATTACAAAGTCGTTGGCGTACCGCACAATGTGAGCATCGTACGGCCGATTAGCAAACGCCTTCTTCACCCATGTATGATCCAGCCAGTGCAAGTAGAGGTTTGCGAGCAGAGGAGAGATAACTCCCCCTGTGGTGTCCCGGTCGTTTCCGTCCGGACTCGCATATCTTCCATCACCCCCGCTTTGAGTCACATCTCGATTAGTTTTACAACGGACCGATCTATGACCTTGGATCGCACTGAAAGCAGCAGTTTGTCGTGTGGAATCGTATCGAAATAAGCCTTCAGATCCGCATCCACAACCCAATGGCATTTGAGATTCAGCCATTTGTAGACTTCCCGCAGGGCCTGTTGCGCACCCTTCCGAGGGCGAAAGCCATACGAAAAATCCTTGAAATTCGCCTCAAACATAGGTTTGGTAACAAGCTTCACTGCTGCCTGAACTACGCGATCTGCACTGACTGGTATGCCCATGCGGTCTTTGCGATCCATCGGCCTTAGGGATTATACCCGTTTGACTGGTAGAGGCTTGT
>LELG01000493.1 GCA_001045575.1 Candidatus Burkholderia pumila | reverse complement strand
AGCATCGGCGCAGCCCGCCGGAAAGGAGATTCACGTGATCTGCGATAACGTGAGCAGCCACAAAACCGACGCCGTTCAAGCGTTCCTGGCTAACCATACAAACGTCTCGATGCATTACACCCCCACGTATTCGTCATGGCTCAATCAGGTCGAGAACTGGTTTGCCCGCATCCAGCGAGACGTCATCACGCGCGGGATATGCAACAGCATCAAAGATCTCGACAAGAAGCTTATGCGTTACATACGTCAAGACAACAAGCAGGCTGTCCCACTGAAGTGGAAGTATTCCGATCCAACTCGACGCATCAAGTGCAATTCATATGGTTCAATGGAGTAGGCCCATTTTCGATCGGCCATCGAGAGATTCACGAGCACATGCGCGCTGTTTAACGTGCGCCCTTGGCTTTTGTGGCAGGTCAAGCAATATCCAAGGTCGAAATGCCGAAAGAAGGCGGGGACGTGCGAGAATGTTCCGCCTCGTTCGTTGGCGTCGTCGAGCTCGATGGCCAGGACGGGGCCGCCTGCTTGGAGCCGAATGGAAAGAAGAGTTCTGGTCGAACCGCTCGCGAAGCTAAGGGGTTGGCTGTTTTTGGTGAGGACGATGCGATCCCCGGGCGCGAACCGCTTCGTTTTTTTCGAGCCGTCCCGAAGCTCAATCTCCGCTTCGATGCCGTCGGCGTCGAGGATGTCTCCCTGCTCCGCGCGCGTCGCGGCAATCATCGCTTTATGCGGCAGCGGAGTTTTGTCCGCGGCCCATTCGTCGAGCAACGACTCCGTGGTGGCGAGCGGACCTTCGCCCAGCCGAAGACGGCTGCGCTCGTCAAGCAGTCGCAGGGCGGTCAGGGCGTATCCGACCGCGAAAGATTCGACGGCCTTCTGCATCCATTCGTGGTTATACTGCGCGCCAAGCGTGAACCCCTAACCAGAAGAGGATTGGCCGAGCAGACCGCCTCCGCTGCTCGCATTCTGGCGTCCTCAGGCAGAGATCGCAAAGTCTCTGCTCGCTGTCTCTCTTCGGGAGAGCGCGCCAGTTTTGTGCGCCGCGCATGCGCAACAGCTTGGGGGTGGGAGTCCCCTGTCCAACCTGATGGTGGTGAAGGACTAGCGACACGCAAGGGCGTCGTCGTGAGGCGGGGTCTGAAGGAAGCGTGTACCAAAGCCACGACCTGACGAACAGAAACCAGGGC
>LELG01000492.1 GCA_001045575.1 Candidatus Burkholderia pumila | reverse complement strand
TTGCTGGCGAAGCTTGGGAGTAGGGATGAGGTGCGGGCAGAGTTTGAACGGGCTGCGGCGATGGCATCGAATGCGCGGGAGCGGGAGTTTTTTGGAACAGCGGGCTTTTTATTTGACATAATATATAAAATAGTGAGACGGTTAAATAACCGCCGTTGTATTTTGACTTCACCGGGTTTGGAGGTCGCGCTATGCCCATTCAGGACCGCGAGACACAGTTAGTTGCGTGAGATGCGGTGATTGGGCGTGGTGTCGCCGACTCCGATGCGGGCCGAGGAAAGCCCGTCAAAGAAGTGTTCGACCGGCAAGATATACTTGTGCCTCCCTATGAGGATCGCGGCGTGCGGCAACCGTGTTCACGGCAGTGCGACGATCAAGCGCTCGAACTCAGCCAGTGCCATAGCCTTCATCTGCACCGCCACCGCGATCGCCGCCAGCAATTCCTCAACCCCGGCTTCGCCCAATATTTGCCGAAAACGCACTAAATTGGTTGGATCACACGGCAAGCCGGGCTGGAAGTACTCCTCGCTGCAGAAGTATGGAAATACACGTTCTCCGCCCAGCGTTCGCATACCGACTCATCGCTCTCGTTGTAGGCATGTTTCAAATAGAGCAGCCCGACCATCAGCCGGATCGGCAATCGAGGACGCCCCGCAGCGCTGATGTCCACATCCGCGAGTTTCGGCGCACCCCCGGTCAGAGCGGCAACATCCGGTATTTGCGATCAAGCGCCTGAATGGCCGTTTTCTCATCCACGCAGAACCCCGCCGCATGCAATGGTGGGTTCAGGAGGTACAGGCCGATCACATCGGCTGCCTTGGCCTCAAAGTCGGGATTGAACCGAACCCCAAAGGTTGGACTCAACTGTGAGGGGTTTATGGGGAAATACGAAGAGTAGACAAAGCTCGCCGCCGCCAAGGATTGCTGCTCAGGCCTTCTCAGCCTGAGGGCCGTTGCGTTCAACGTATTAGCAACGGCTTGGATTTCCCGAACGCTCCACCGAGACAGGTCTGTACCTTTTGGACAGTATTGTCGCAGAAGACCATTCGTGTTCTCGTTCGTGCCACGCTGCTCGTGAACCGGCTTGATCTTTCCACCAGCGTTCCGATGGCGGATCGGTTCAGGCCAATGAGCAGGTCGCCCTTCCAATGGCCCGGCACAGCACGATCTTCCGCCTCCGCAGGCCGGCTGGAAATCAT
>LELG01000491.1 GCA_001045575.1 Candidatus Burkholderia pumila | reverse complement strand
GTCCGGGGCGTTCTCTTTTCGCAACCGGTCCTTTCCCTGCTGGGGCTGGTCATTTTACTCCTCCAGTTTCTCTTAGTGGCATAGATCCCGATCCTTGTTGTAGCCCCCAACTTTCTCGGTAACTACAAAAAAAATGATCTTTAGCGAGGAACTCTTTCCTCGCTAAAAGTATATATTTTTGTCGCTAACTATTTTTCGCGACGAAAATCGTCGTCGCCAGCTTTGACGCGATAGATAGAATGCTGTTGGTAAATAGCGACGAAATTTTGATTCGTGGCTATTGACATGACCTTTTGCGAGGAAACATTCGTCGCTATTAAATGTCATTTTTCGTTGCTGATTGTAGAATCAAAATGACTAGGATGCTGACGTGGCAATTGTTGATGATGTGGATGATGACGTGGCAAGGCCTGCTGATTTGGCGGATGACGTGGCAAATGACGTGGATGATGACGTGTCCAATTATGACGTGGCTGCTGACACAATTGTTGACGTGGCATTGACATGTCATGACTAATAGCGAGAAATTTTTTTCGTCGCTAAAAATTTATTTCCTCGCAAAAAAATAACATTAGCGAGAAATTATATCGTCGCTACAAAGTTTGTTTCGTCGCTAATGCTTCCCAATTTTTTATAAAATAAAATTATTACAATAATTTATTTTTTAGTTAATTAGTAATTATATTTTTTATTATTAATTTATAGTTGACATAATATATAATACACAATATATTAATTAAAATTAACAATTAATAAATTTATATATACAAAGTAGAAAATGACAATATAAACTATTTAATCTCACCAATCCAATAATACATCTGCAACATACATTACATTAAAATATAACATGAAAAATATAAAGCTAAATACATTAATAATGAAAAAATATAAAGATACAAAAACAATACAATTAAAATAAACTCTTAAATTTACAATTTACAAATATTCCTTATTCAAATATTACTTAATGAAGGAATTAAAAATAACTCTAAAAAAATTCTTAAATAAAACATAAAATAAAAATATCTCTACGTGCCAAACAGTCGAAGTTGAAGAGTTGTTCAGCAACCATCCCACCTAAAAAAAATAATACAATTAGATTTTAATATAATGATAAAAATAAGAAAACAAATAGGAAAAAAATGGAGCAAACTTCATTATATATATATATACACACACACACATAATATATATATATATA
>LELG01000490.1 GCA_001045575.1 Candidatus Burkholderia pumila | reverse complement strand
ATGTACGACTGCGGGCCGCCCTCCCGCGTGAAGTCGCGCGTGTAGCCGCCCTCGACGACGGTGCCGTCGTTGACCGCTGCGGTGAGCTCGTTCTTCAGGCGGATGTTGGCGAACGTGCCGCGGATCATGACCTCGTGGTTGCCGCGACGCGAGCCGTAGGAGTTGAAGTCCTTCTGCGCGACGCCGTGCTCGGTGAGGTACTGCGCGGCCGGGGTGCCGGCCTTGATGTTTCCGGCCGGGCTGATGTGGTCGGTGGTGACCGAGTCGCCCAGCGTCGCCATGACGCGCGCGCCGGTGATGTCGCGCACGGCATCGGGCTGCATGGTCATGCCGTCGAAGTAGGGGGCCTTGCGCACGTAGGTGGAGTCGGCATCCCATTCGAAGACCGGGCCGGTCGGTGTGGGCAGGTTCTTCCAGCGCTCGTCGCCCTCGAAGACGGTGGCGTACTGCTGGATGAACTGCTCACGCGCGATCGACGCGTCGATGATGGTCTGCACCTGGTCGGGTGCGGGCCAGATGTCCTTCAGGAAGACGTCGTCGCCGTTCTGGTCCTTGCCGAGCGCGTCGGTTTCGAAGTCGAAGTTCATCGAACCGGCGAGGGCGTAGGCGACGACCAGCGGCGGCGACGCCAGGTAGTTCATCTTCACGTCGGGGTTGATGCGGCCCTCGAAGTTGCGGTTGCCCGAGAGGACGGCGGTGACCGCCAGGTCCTCGTCGTTGATCGCCTTCGAGATCTCCTCGGGGAGCGGACCCGAGTTGCCGATGCAGCTCGTGCAGCCGTAGCCGACGGTGTATAAGTCGAGGCCCTCGAGCGCCTTGTCGAGGCCGGACTTCTCGTAGTAGTCGGTGACGACCTTGGAACCCGGGCCGAGCGTCGTCTTGACCCACGGCTTGCGCTTCAGGCCCTTGTCGACGGCGTTCTTGGCGAGCAAGCCCGCGGCGATCATGACCGACGGGTTCGAGGTGTTCGTGCACGACGTGATGGCCGCCAGGGTGACGGCGCCGTTGTCGAGCAGGTACGACTGGCCCTCGGGCGTGGTGACCCGCACGGGGTTGGACGCGTTCGCGGGGTGGCCCGATGAGATGAGCACCTCGGTCTCGGTGACGTGCTCGTGCTCCTCACCGGGGACCGAGCCGGGGTCGGATGCCGGGAACGTGCCGTCGACCTCGAGATCGACGACCGAGTCGGACACCGCGGCGCCGGCGTAGTTG
>LELG01000489.1 GCA_001045575.1 Candidatus Burkholderia pumila | reverse complement strand
GCTTATATAGGCGAATCCATGGAGGGCAATCATTGAAATTATCTTTTTTTTTTTCAAATTTTAATGTGCTCAAGCTAATTTGCTTAGGAAATATACAACTATGACATATACGATATATAGTAATGGAAAAAATGAGTATATTAATGAGTATATTATAAGTTGTGTAAAAAAAGGAAATAAATTAACAAAAAGATCTTTTTCCTAAATTCCTCCTGGCCCACTTAATTTAATACGATACCACCGTCAAGTCGAGGTTCTTTGTTACTTCGACTAGATAAATCTTACCGATGGAATAATAAAGTTATAATTCGTTGGTTGATTGTATCATTAACCATTTCTTTTTTTTGTTAGGAGGAGACTTATCATGAATCCACTGATTTCTGCCGCTTCCGTTATTGCTGCTGGTTTGGCCGTGGGGCTTGCTTCTATTGGACCCGGAGTTGGTCAAGGAACTGCTGCGGGTCAAGCTGTAGAGGGTATTGCGAGACAGCCCGAGGCAGAGGGAAAAATACGAGGGACTCTATTGCTTAGTCTAGCTTTTATGGAAGCTTTAACAATTTATGGGCTGGTTGTAGCATTAGCCCTTTTGTTTGCGAATCCTTTTGTTTAACCTTAGAAATATGAAAAATACATATTTGAGTGCCTTCGACTTGTCATTTGCTTTTTCGAATTATAGCACGATTTTATTCCTATAATTATTTATTCGTTGACAAAATAACCTATGGGAAGGGCTGATTTGCGGATGAGGAATTGGTAGATCGACCCGACTCGCTTTCATCCTTCCCATTTGGAGTCCGGGGGAAGTTAAGTATTGCAAGAATGGGATTAGTTCACCTAACTCCAATACTTTTCAAAATAAAATACAAAATAAAAGAATAAATAAAAAAGAAGGCTATTTCATTTTTAGTCGATCTATTATCTATAAAAGGAGATCCTATGAAAAATGGAACCGATTCTTTCGTTTCTTTGGGCCGCTGGCCATCCGCAGCCGGGAGTTTCGGGTTTAATATCGATATTTTATCAACAAATCTAATAAATCTAAGTGTAGTCCTTGGTGTATTGATCTTTTTTGGAAAGGGAGTGTGTGCGAGTTGTTTATTTCAAGAATAGGCTGGATCCAACCAGTTGTGCCTTTTTTAGTTATAACTAGTACAGAAAGGTGTATGATCTAGCGAATTACTTCAAAAGAAATTAAAAACTCGATGGAAGAACT
>LELG01000488.1 GCA_001045575.1 Candidatus Burkholderia pumila | reverse complement strand
CTAAAACTGCCGACACCTATGACTTCTACTTCGCTCATCATCGACTCATGACGTTTGACCTCAATCAGCCCAATGCGCCAAGATGAACGTGTCAACGATGTCTCCGACGATGTGTCAACCATTTCCCTAGTCTATACAATTTATGACGGCACGCCCGAATGGGATGCACGCTCTGTTGGCAGCGATCGGGTTGCCGCCGCAAGGAAAAGTCGAAGCCGCTGATCACGCGCGCGAAGCCGCACTCGACATCGCGCCAATGGTTTCAGGTCGCTCGGAACAACATACGTTTGATTGGCTGGGCGATAGTGATTCGCACCTCGGGCCCATCTGTGAATTCATCATCGCTGGAAATTACCGCTGGGTATCGCTCTCCGATGTCATAGCCTGGCGCATTCAGCGTCCGACCTCGTGGATCAACCTGGTGTGGTCGCCTTGCCTGCTCATGCTAAATGATGGAGCCGTGCTCCATGGCTACATGCTCACGCGCTATCCTTTGCCATATGACGCACGGAGCGAGGCGCGTGATTCGCTTCTGCTCGGTCAGAAGACCATTTGGCAAGCGTCAGGCAATACTGGCGTTCTTGGCTTCGGCCGTAAGACATGGTCAAGCTCAGTCGGAGATTTCGATATTTTCGAACTCAATGATTGCAGGTTCGGCGCCGGGACCATCCAGAACAGTTACGGCGCCACGGATCAAACAGCGGCGGAGATCGCCCAATGAGTAGGACTATTCGCAAGATTTAGGATGACGTGGCTAGCGTGCCGCGCCGCGCTGACTCGCACATGATGCCAACGCTGCTCGATCGCCTGCGCGACGATGCGCCTCACCAGGCAGATTGAAGCGCCTGGCGAATACACAGTCACACGCACGCAAATGCGCGACATCATTCAGCGCGACCTGGCTTATCTTTCTCAACGCTATCAACACCGAAAATCAGATCGACAACGCTCGCTATCCAGAAGCGGCAAAGTCCACCGTGAATTTCGGCATGCCGCCATTGGCAGGTGATTTCGTTGTCAAGCATCAATGGAGTGACATTGAACGAAAAAGTCAAGGATGCGATTACAGCATTCGAGCCACGAATCCTTCTGACCTGTTCCCCGCGTTTAGTACGATGACGATGTAGGAGTTCGTTCCAGAAAGAGAGGAACGGCAATGAAAAAGCGATTCACCGAAGAACAAATCATCGGCATTTTGAAGGAAGCCGAGACGGG
>LELG01000050.1 GCA_001045575.1 Candidatus Burkholderia pumila | reverse complement strand
TGTCCAAGTGATGGTGCGCCCGGCCAGTACATCGCTCTTCGGCCTGTCAACCGATACACCTGCTTTGCACTTCGTCCCATGCAACACCTCCTTGATCAAAGGTGTTGCGACGACCGGTTGAATCCGCTCAGTGATCGAGCGCGATCCGACGTATGCGCTCTGCTCGTTCAGCACTCGCAGCCCTTCCGCATAGAACGGCCGCGCCACGCGATTGACGATGAAGCCCGGTGTCGATTTCGCATAAACGGGTTGCTTGCCCCATGCCGCAGCGGTGGCATATACGGCCTGTGCGGTTGCATCGGATGTAGCAAGTCCGCGCACAACTTCGACCAGCGCCATCAGCGGCGCGGGATTGAAGAAATGCATGCCGGCGACGCGCGACGGATCGCGTAATGGCGCGCGGCAATTGTCGTGATCGAAATGGACGATGTGTTGTTTGCGAGAATGCATTGCTCGCCGACGACGGCTTCGAGCTGCGAGAACAGCGAACGCTTGACATCGAGGCGCTCGGCCGCCGCTTCGACAATGAGCGCCACGCTGCGCATATCTTAAAGTTTCGCTACGATGCGCACACGCTCCATTGCAGCATGAAAGGCATCTTCGGCGAGCTTGTTCTTGTCGACCAATCGCCGCAGGTTGGATATAATGCCGGCACGCGCCCGTTCGAGTGTGTTCTCATCGAGATCGAAGAGCAGCACCGTATGACCGTATGGCCCGCAAGCGCTGCCACTTGCGCGATGCCCGCACCCATCGCGCCCGCGCCGACGGTGCTCACCGCCGAAGACTTCGCAATTGCGTTCGTCATGGATTTATCGCTCCGTCGTAGGTCACGACCACCCGTTCGCCGACCGGATGACGCTGGCACGTCAGCACAAAGCCGTCATCGATTTCGTGTTGTTCGAGCGTAAAGTTCTTGTCCATCTGCACCTCGCCTTCGAGCACTTTCGCGCGGCACGTGCAGCACACGCCGCCTTTGCATGCATACGGCAACGCGAGTCCCGCCTTGAGACCGACGTCGAGAACGCTCACGCCTTCATAAGGCAAACGCAGCTTGCGCCTTTTGCCTTCGATCACGACTTCAAGATCCGCCGCCGGCTTGTTCTCGTCGATTTTGACCGGCGGTATGCCCGCCTGCGGCAACGGCGTGCCAAAGCATTCCACATGAATCTGCGCGGGCGTCACGCCGGAATCTTTCAGCGCGGCTTCGGCGGCGTCCATCATCGGGCCGGGGCCGCAAATGAAGGCTTCGTCTATTTCCTCGAGCGGCAAAAGCGTTTGCAGGAACGACATGCATTTCTCATGGTCCAGCACGCCATTAGAATAGTTCGACATCTTGTATATCGTCCGACAGAACGTGATACAGCGCAAACCGGCTCATATAACAGTTCTTCAGATCTTCGAATTCTTCCGCGAACATGATCTCTTCGACACTGCAGTTGCCGTAGACCAGTGTGAAGCGTCTCGTTGGTTCGATGTCGAGCGTCGTCTTGATGATCGCCAGCACGGGCGTAATGCCCGAGCCGCTCGAAAACGCCACATAATGCTTGGTGTGATCCGCATTCAGATGCGTGAAGAATTGGCCATCGGGCGTCGTGACATCAATCTCGTGACCGGGCTTGAGCGTATCGAACGCGAAGTTCGAAAAGCGCCCGCCCTCACGCGCTTGATGCCGATGCGCAATTCGCCATCACGGTCGTAGTTGGTGGCGCCGACGCAGATCGAATACGAGCGCCGCGTTTCCTCGCCGTCGATATGCGTCTTCAAGGTCACGAACTGACCTTGCGTAAAGCGAAATTCATCGCGCAAGCCGGGCGGCACGTCGAAGGACACGGACGGCATCAGCCGTTTCCGGCCGGGCGTCTCGAATACGCAGAGGATGGAATTGTGGAGTGGCCATGATTTGCGTATCGAAATATTTACTATAGCTTGAAGTAATCGAACGGTTCGCGGCAATCGAGACAACGATATAACGCCTTGCATGCGGTGGAACCGAACTGCGCGAGCTTTTCCGTGTGATGCGATCCGCAGCGCGGACAAGCGATGACTTGCAGCTGGCGCGGCACGAAGCGAATCGGCTTCTCCATGGAAACGGCGCATGTCCCGCCCGGCGGCGCAATGCCATAGCGCCACAGCTTTTCGCGCGTTTTGTCCATGATCCAGTCAGTAGTTCACGCAGTCGCAAGCACCGTTTCGATGCGATGCGTGCCAAGTCCCGCATCGTCGATTGCATGCGCGATGTCTTCCGCAATCTGCGACATCGCCGGGCAACCCGAGTACGTCGGCGTGGTGACGACTTCGAGCACGCCATCGCTCGCCTGCCGCACATCGTGCAGAATGCCGAGTTCGCGTATCGAAACGACCGGGATCTCCGGATCGGGCACGGCTTCGAGCACCGACCACGCGCCTTCGATGGCCGCGTTCATCACCATCTCGCGCCCGGATGGCTGACGCGCGAGGCTCTGCATTTCCGCAGCAGATAGCCCATGTATTTCGAATGCTCGCCTTGCTTGCCCGTGGTGATGTGCTTGACTTCGGCGGGCGCTTGCAGCGTCGCTTCATCGAGTGCGGAGGCGACCTGCTCGCGCCATGCAGCTTCGAGATCGCGCGCAAGCGGCGCAATGCCCGCTTGCGCGACACTGCGCTCGGTGTCATCGGCAGCGAAAGAATGCGCCGCGTGTAAGGCATCAGATAATCGAGCGCAGCCTGCGCACGCTTATGCGATTCCTCCGTGTGCCATCGCCGAAGCGCACGAGCCAGTCGCGCGCATGATGCAGGTGATAAGCTCGTCTCCTTGACCGACTTTGCTGCGATTGCTGCAAGCTGCGCATCCGCCGACGTTTGCAGCGCCGTCCACATTTCCGCCACGAACGCCGAATAAAGAAAGTTGCGCACGATGGTCACCGCATAATCGCGCTGACTGCGCGCCGTGCCTGCGAGCGGGCCGAAATGCGGCAGCTCGGCCATCGTGTAATTGGCGAACTCGCGCTCGGCGCGGAAATACGCGTAGTCGTCTTCGGTTTTCGCCGCGTCGGTCAATGCCGTTTCCAGCGTGGCCGCATGCGTGTAAAGCAGACGCGCCTGTCCGATCAGATCCAGACTGATGTTCGCCAGCGCAAATGTCTTCTTCGAGCGCCGGGCCGTGGCTGCACCATTCCGCATTGCGCTGGCCGAGGATCAACGCATTATCGGCAAGACGCAGCACGTAGGCGAGATGCTGAGGCGTAGTCATGTCGATCGCGCCTCACATATAGTTAATTTCATCGGGCAATACACGTAGGATGCCGATATATCTTGTCATCCGTCGGTTCGAACAATTCGCCTTTGTCCGTCGGGTCCGATGCGGTAATCGCTGCCGACGGCACCACCCAGATGCTCACGCCTTCCTGACGGCGCGTGTAGACATCGCGCGCCATGCGCAGCGCGGCGTTCGCATCCGGCGCATGGAGGCTGCCGCAATGCTTGTGATCCAGTCCCTGCTTGCTGCGCACGCGCCTTCTGTTTTTCTGCGTAAGCCATCGCGGCTTCGCGGGCCCATGCGCCTTCGTCGTGCGCCTTCACGCGCGTGGCGAGCCGGTCCTTGTTGCACGAACCATCTCCATTTATCACGCGCTAGAATTCTTCCCAGTAGAGTAGATCTCGCCATAATCGTACGCGCCACGCGCTTCGTTCCACTTCAAATCGGGATCGGGCAAGGTGACGCCGAGAATCCTGCCTGTTCGACGGTGGCGTCGACGAACGAATTTCTGGCGCAGGTCGTCGTTCGAGATGCGCTTGATGCCCCACGCGAACGACTGGCCGCTGTGGATCGAGTCTCTGTCGCTTGGGCCGACATCATCAGCACGGGCCACCACCAGCGGTTCACTGCCTGCTGCACGAGATCCTTTTGCGCCTGCGTGCCTTTCATCATGGCGAGCGAGGCGTCGAAGCCCTGGCGCTGATGGAACGACTCTTCCTTGCAGATGCGGATCATCGCGCGAGCATACGGGCGTAAGTGCATCGGCAGAGCGGAATCTGATTCATGATGGCCGCGCCATCGACGAGCCAGCCGATTACGCCGACATCGGCCCAGGTGGGCGTCGGATAGTTGAAAATACTCGATATTTGGCCTTGCCTGTATGCAGCGCTGCGACCAGCTGATCGCGCGAGACGCCGAGCGTTTCCGCCGCACTGTAGAGATAGAGGCCGTAGCCGCCTTCGCCCTGCACTTTCGCCAGCAAAATGGCCTTGCGCTTGAGGCTCGGCGCACGGCTGATCCAGCTGCCCTCCGGCTGCATGCCGATAATCTCCGAATGCGCATGCTGCGAAATCTGCCGCACCAGCGTCTTGCGATACGCCTCGGGCATCCACCAGTCCTGCGGCTCGATTTTGCCGTCGGCCTGCATGACTGCGTCGAAACTCGTCTGCGCGGCGGCGTCCGCTGTCGCGGCGCTCGCTACGTCGCGCTCGGTGTTCTGGCTCGAAGGAATGTCGAGAGATTGGGTGTACATACAGGGCTCAGCGCAATTTTTTGAGATGCGATAGAGCCCAATATAGCGATTAACCGACCGTACGATTTATTAATTTTCTACCTTGCGGGGGCCCGGCGCATAGCATCGCGTAAACCCTGAAGGTATCGGCATAGGGGACGGCCGTAAAGCCGTCCTCTATGCCACACCACCCGCGCGGCATACGGGTCCGCACCGGGCGATTCGGGAAGCTGAGGTTTGAGAGACGGGGGATACCCAGTCGATCGAAGTATGCGAGGCTCAGCACGCTGTTGAGCAATTGCCCACTTTTGCGCCACCAGCGACGACTGTTGGCCGCCACCTGTTGTGCCACGTGAGGCGGCGCCCCCAGCGCACGCAGTTGCCGGTAGATGGCAGCCAGTGTTTAAGCTGGATTGCCCGCAACCGGTGACGCCTCCATTCGTCCAACTCACGCCAGACTCGTGGGGTTTGCGCTAATCGAAAGTACGCCTTCCAGCCTGCCACATAAAACCGTAGCCGTGCCACCACACATCCTTCATGCTGCGCGAAACGCGAACCGTCGTCGCGTGCAAAAGCAGGCGCGGCGACAGCACTTGCAACGACGGCGAAAACCGTGGCGAAGCGCGTTATTTTCATGATTGACCCCACAGTCGAGACGCGGCGCATCGGCGTGCTCAGTTCAAAGCGTGGCGATGACTTGATTGCCGCGGATCAAGCATCGCACAACGACGCGAACGCTGCTCAACCGTCCGCATCCATATCCGATGCTCGCGTCGCCTGCCCTGTGGCATCCGCCAAAATTCAGCCGGCTCGCACATGACGGCCCGTTTCGATGCATCGTGTGCTTGAACCATGCGCCATAATTCCTATCCTTTACTAAAAGCTAATTTTGGCCGACCGTAACGAACAGCAAGGAGCCGCGCCGCCATGAATCTCGCCATTTTCTTCGACGGCACGTGGATTGAACCCAACGGATCAAACCAACGCCTGGCTGCTTTCCACGCTCGCATTGCAGACGCCGCAACAGAAGACGCATTACTCCGGGGCGTCGGCACGAGCGGCAAGAGACTGTTTTCCTTCACCGACAAGCTGCTCGGCGGCACGTTCGGCGATGGCCTCTCGGCAAAGAGGGCTCTATGCATGGCTGGCGCGCAACCATAACATAATGGAGGGTGCATCAATCTTCATTCTCAGTTTCAGCCGGGGCGCGTATTCCGCGCGCAGCCTGGCCGGACTCATTCGCAAGTGCGGGTGGTGAAAGATGCGGGTTTAGGCTCGGTGGACCGCGCTTACGGGATGTACCGTGATTAACGCGTGAGCTCGACGGATCAGGAAGCCTTCGCGTTTCGTGAGCAGTTCTCGCGCGAAGTGGACATTGCATTCGTCGGCGTGTGGGACACGGTTGGCGAATTCGGCATTCCGTTCGATGGCTTGAATCTGCATGGCTTCACGGACTATTACGCGTTCCACGACACGACGCTCGCCAACACCACAAAGGCGGCATATTACGCGATTGCGGCGAACGAATATCGCTCGCTCCACAAGCCGACGCTCTGGACGCCCGGCTCGGATGATTGCGGCTCGCTGCCGCTCGAACAACGCTGGTTCGCAGGCGCGCATGCCAATGTCGGCGGCGGCTATGTCAGTCTGCCGCGCACGCTAGCAGATCTTCTGCCGCTGATTTCCGCGGAATGGCTGCGCCAGAAAGCGGAAAAACACGGCCTGCAATTCAGCAAGCCGGTTTCGATTTCCGCCGCCTTCACCTGCGAACGATCGACTCGTATACGGAGTTTACGAAGGACCGACCGATTCTTCAGGACGTCTGCACGCGGGAAGCGCGCATCGCGGGGACGGCGCTGAACGAGACGAGCCGAGTTTGCTGCAGCGGCTCGATGCGCACGGCCTGCTCGACAGCGTGGCGGTCTTGCGCGAGCAGTTGCGCGCATTGCCGGTGGGAAGCCAACGATCAAAACAGATGCGGCGGCGAGCGATCGCCCATATCGCGTGGCAGTGTTTCATCCAGTTCGAACTCGACGTTCGGATAGTCCTGCAAGCGTCCGCTCATTTTCACGTCTCGCTCGCTCGTGAATAGGCCGTCGAGATAATCGAACGTGAGGTCGTCGGCGAGCGCCTTGAGCGCCAGTTCAGCGCTGCGCTTCGGTTTGGTCACGATCTCGTCTACATCGAGCCGCGCGCAATACTCGCCGTTCTTCGCTTCCATCGCGCCGATATCGATCACCTTGCCATCGACATTCTGCGCAAGCACACGCTGCTCCACCGCGAAGAGGCGGAATGGGCGCTCCTGGCGGATTGCATCGCCGGAATCCTGCTGCTTGCCGTCAGTAGCCATGATTTCTCCCATTATTTGCCAGTGAGAAACCTGTGCAGCAAGGGCCGCGCCCGCGTTTTTTGTCTTATACGGCTGGGCAAAGCCCGAAACTTAGAAGCGGTGGATGATACCCACGCCTGCTGCGAACATGCTGCGCGAGGACGACGGCGTCGACTGGAAGCCGTCGCCGATCGATGCGGTTGCGGCAATCTGACGGTTCGTCGCGCCTGCTGCCGTGAACATCGGCGTGCCGAGCGTACGGCCATTCGCGCGCTGGAACGCTTCCAATGCGTACAGACCGGTGCGCTTGGACAGCGAATAGTATTGCGACAGGTTGAACTGGTGGTACGACGCTGCGTCGTCGATACCGTTCGCCTTGCTTGCCCACGTGTAGCTGTAGCCTGCTGCGAAGTCCCATGCCGACGTCGCCTTCCAGTGCAGCACCGTGCCTGCCGTGTTGAAGACCTGCTCGTCCGTGAACTTCGACGCGGTGGCTGGGATGTACTGAACGTTCGTGTACGTCGCCGAGATATCCCATGCGCTGTTGAACATGTAGCCCAGGCCGACCGCGAAGCGGTTTTGAGCCTGCGCGCCCTGATAGCCGTTGGTCACTGCCGACACACCCGACTGGCCAGCCGTGTTGGTTGTCGAATCCGCGCCGAAAGCGCCGCCGTTGACCGTCGAGTTGTTGATGCGCGTGAACGCAACCGTACCGCCGATCGGGCCTTGCTGGTACTGGACCGCAGCCGACCACGTCGAACCGCGGTACACGCTGTCAGGCACGCCTGCGAGCGAGTACGAGCCGCTGACCGTCACGCCATAGAACTTCGGCGACGTATAGACGATCGAGTTGTTCGCGCGGTAGATCGTGTCCAGTTCGTCCAGATCGCCCGGGTGCGCGCCGAAGTAGCCGGTCAGCCAGTTGGTCGGGCTGTACGGAGCCATCAGCGTGTAGTACGAGGTGTACTGGCGGCCCAACGTCAGCGTACCGAACGTCTGGTTCGTCAGACCGACCCATGCCTGGCGGCCGAACATCGCGTTGGTGTATTGCTGCGCGCCGTTGTTGATGTTGAAGCCGGATTCCAGCTGGAAGATGGTCTTGGTGCCGCCGCCCAGATCTTCAGCGCCCTTCAGGCCGAAGCGGCTGCCCGCCCAGATGCCCGATGCCGTCTTGACGTTCGAACGGCCACCGCTCGTCGAACCCAGCGAGGTCTGGCTGCTTTGGTAGATGATCGAATCATCGACGATACCGTACAGAGTGACGCTGCTCTGCGCGAATGCTGGTGCGGCTGCGGCAAAAGCCAGCGCCGCAACGAGTGCGCTCTTGGTCAGGTTGAAGCCTTTCATTTGATCTCCTCTGCTCCGATTAAGCGAAATCCTTTTGATCTGAGGGCAAGTGGGTAACCGATTCCGCGTCAGGCGCAGTTTTGTACCAACTCGTAACTTTTATCGCACGTCAGTGTATGGCTTACAGATCGAATGTGAAAGAATCCGGCACTTTTGTGTCTTTTTTTTGCACTACATGGTTAACCTGTATTTTCGGCTGCCCAATTTTTTGGCATTTCAGGCACGAAACTCTGACAGGAAGCTGGCGGCAGATGGGCATACGCCGGCTTCACTCTTTGTCTAAGATTTTGTTTATGCTGACTTTATTTGTTTCGGATCAGCGTGAACGTCTTCGCCCGCTGTACGGGCGCAGCAGACTTTTCGCCGCACTGGCATACCGCGTTTTCCAGTAAATTGCTGGAATGTTTCGACGCCGCAGCGAGCGCGGCAAATGACACGGACGACGCGCAACCTGGACATCGCCCGGAGGAAGAAAAGGTTTACTGCCTACTGCTCGATTTTCGCGCGCAGTTCCTGCGCGGTTTCTATCATGTCTTCATAGCCCGAGCTCGTATGCGAGGGCAAATCTGGGCCGCCGACGAGCGTGCCCAACGTCTCGATGATGCTGTAAAGAATGCCCTTCGCCGCGCCCGCCGCATACGATTCATCGACGTGCGTGATGCCCGCATCGAAATGTTCGACGCCGGGCTGCGTGGGATCGACAGGACGCTCGTCGCGCGGCCCGGCCGGATCGCTGTTCATGGTCATCTTCTTACTCTCTCCTTCGTATGACTTATTATCAATATAACGCCGTCTCGCCTCGCGTGCAATGAGGACGTTCGCCGCATCCCGACGCCGGCAGGTCCTGCACCGGCTGCATGAAAATCACCCGGCGCTGCTCCGCCTTCGTGCCATGCGGGATGCCATGCTCCATCAGCAAGGCGCGCAGTTCGACGATCACCGGAAATACTTCATGATTGTGGTCCGCGCCCTGCCGGTCGTGCGTTTCCTGCTCGCGCTCCACGATCCACCGGTCATCCTTGAAGATGCGTTCGGTGAACCACACCAGCAGCGGCCATGCGGCATCGAGCACGAGCGGCGTTTTCGGGCGGCGGATCGACAGGAGGCCGAAGGTGCGGTTGGTGCGCTGTTCGGCATCGAGCGGCACGTAGGCGATCCACAGGTCCATGACCATGGTGTCGTCCTTCGTGCGGATCTTGAGCGTCTGATACGGATAGTCCGTGCGAATGGTCATCACGTCCTTCTGCTGCACGTCGGGCTTCGTGCCGCGCTTTTGCCCGAACACGAGCGCCTCCCCGATAGGCTGCTTGCCCGCCTCGCGCGCAAACACGTAATCGACTTCGATCCAGTCCTCGCCGCGCCGCCGTCCGAGCGAACGCGCGCGCATGCTGCCCATCTGCCGTCTGTGCAGAAATTGATGGTTCATGTCCATCAGATTTTCATGCATGAAGCTGTAATGGCACTTCACTTCACGGCCGAAGCGGCGCGTCTTGTATTGCCGGTCGACGGCGGACTGAAGCTCCGGAAACTTCGCCGATTCCGCATTCGCCGGATCGCCGGTGAAGATGAAGATCAGCCCCGCTTCCTCACGGCACGGATACGCGCGCACGCCGTTGGGCAGGCGCTCGCGGCCAAGATAGGGAATGTCGGTGCAACGGCCGGTGCAGTCGTACATCCAGCCGTGATAGCAGCAGCGGATGGACTCGCCATCGACCATGCCCGCGCGCAACGGCACTTGCCGGTGCGCGCAGCGGTCCTCCAGCGCGAACACCTTGCCCATCTCCGTTCGCACGATGACGATGGGATCGCCCGCGAAGCGTACGCCATGCGCCTTGCCGCGTTTGACTTCACGCGACCACGCGAGCGGATACCAGTGCTCGGGATGAATATCGGTGCGGCGCAGATCGCGCGGCGGTTTTGACGACGTATCGACTGAACTGGCTTCCTGCTCGCCCTGCGGCAATGCTGCGTGCATATACGACGCCTCCGGCCTGGAGCGTGTTGATATCGGATGGTGCGCCGCGAGCCCCGTGCGGCGCGATGAACGACCATTCGAAGTCTACATGCCGAACATCGTTCGAGCGCGTTCGAACACCAGACGAAGTTATTCGCGGGCATGGAGACGGTTTCCTTCAGCGCAAAGCCATGCGCCTGCGCGAGCGCTTCGACCGCTTCCATGTTGCGCACGCCCCAGCGCGGGTCGGTGGCGCGCAATTGCGCATTAAAGGCTTCGTTGCTCGGCGCGGTATGCGCGCCGTTGCGCCGATACGGCCCGTACAGGTACAGTCGCCCCCCGGCCGTCAGACGCTTCGCGCGCCCCGGAACAGCGCAACGGCGGCTTCCCACGGCGCGATATAGATCATATTGATGCAGACGATCGCATCTGTCCGGTCGATGCCCCACTCGTCGTTCAGCACATCGAGCGGGAGCGGCGCGTGCAGATTGCCGAGCGCCGCATGCGCGCGCCATGCGGCAATGGACGTGCGTGAATCGGCATCGGGATCGCTTGGCTGTCATGTAATGCCTGGTAGCGCGGACGCGCAATGCATCGCATGTTGTCCCGTTCCGCTGGCGATTTCCAGCACGATGCCGGTCGACGGCAGCACGCGCGACAGCACGGCGAGAATGGCGGCGCGGTTGCGTTCAGCGGTGGGTGCGCGGCGGCGCACGGCGGATTCGGGCGGCGTATGGGTCATGTCGGAAGCGCGGGAAGCGAAAGTTGCATCGAGCCTAAAGGAATGCACCGCACAGCGTCAAGCCGCAGGCACGTGGCCGCAATTCGTGCGAATGCGCGCATCGGCAATACAGTCACACGCTGCGGCGCGACATCGAAACTGTGTATGCTCCGATGTGTCGCCGCACGCGCCCACCCGCATACTGAACGCCCGCAGTCGAAACGGAGTGAAAGATGCAAAACCCGAACAAGCCGCAGAATCCCGCCGATCACGCCAGTACCCAGCCCAGCGACGACATGATCCCCTTCGCCAGCGAAGTGTTCGGCGTCGCCCGCCGCGGCGACGCCGCCATGCTCGATGCGCTGCTGAACAAAGGCCTGCCGCCCAACCTGCGCAACGACCGTAGCGACACGCTCGCGTCTGCGCGCAAGCTACCCCACGGCCACGCGGACGCGGTGCGCGTGCTGCTCGAACACAAGGCCGATCCGGACATGCTCAACGACAACGGCCAGACGCCGATCGCGGGCGCGGCGTTCAAGGGCTTCAGGGACGTCATCACCCGCTGCTCGATCACAACGCGAATATCGAAGGCCTATCGCCGGACGGGCCCACGGCGCTGATGATCGTGGCGATGTTCAATCGCGTGCATGTCGTCGAGATGCTGATCGAACGCGGCGCGAATCCCGATGCGCGCGACGCCAACGGCGTGTCCATACTCGAAGCCGCCGAACGTATGGGCGCGCGGGACACGGCCGCACGGCTCGCACGCTCCGAAAAAGGTGGCCCGGCAACATGGAGCTTTTGTGATGACAGGCGGTAACCCGAATCGAGGCGGTGCATCGTCGACCGGTTTCTTCCTTGCACGCCTGATCGTGTGGTGCGTCGCGCTGCTTGTCCGGCTGCGCGCGCTGCGTCCGATGACGAGCGTGCCGCTGCTCGCCACCTGCGCCCTGTCCGCATGCGGCCTGCTGCCGACTCAAACGCCCGCGCCCATCGTCGAGCATTCGTATATTCCGACGCCCGGCGAAACGGAAACGGATATCGGCGAGCCGGAAGAGCCTGCATCTGCCGTGGCCGTGCCTGAGCCGGCCTCGACGCCGAAGCCCGCGCCCGCGCCGAAGCCGAAGAAGCGCGTCGTGAAGCCGAAGCCGCCCGAGCCCGCACTCGCGCCGCCGCCGGAGCCGGTCGAGTCACCGCCTCCGCTGCAGATCATCTCGACGCGCATCATGCAGCACGAACAACTGCACGGCCTGCTCGATGCCGAAGTGCAGCGTCCCGGCGGCAAGGTCGTCGGCCGCGCGGTGGATGTGTACGTGGATTCCTCCGCGAAGCCGAAGCTGATGATGGTCAATCTCGCGGGCTTCCTCGGCGTCGGGGACCGCAAGGTGAACTTCCCGTGGACCGCGTTCAAGTTCACGCCGAATTCGAAGACCGCGCCGATCACTTTCGTGCCGCCCGCACCGCCCGCTAAGGGCAAGCCCGCCGATCCGGTGCCCAAACCGCAGCCCGTCAACGAAGCGCCGGGCAACTTCCTGCAACTGGTCGATTCGACGGTCGCGCAGAAGAACGGCACACGCATCGGACGCGTGGTCGATGTGCTGGTCGATTCGCAAAGCGAGCCGCAGGCGCTGGTGCTGGATCTGTCGAGTTCTCTTGCCGAAGACAAGCGGCATATCGCGGTGAACTGGGGCGATCTGCATGTGCTCACGCGTAACAAGCAGGAATCGCTGCAAATGGATTTCAACGATGCGCAACTGAAGGCCGCGCCCACTTACGCGCCCGAACAACCGATCAAGATCGTTTCGCCGGTGGTGCCGGCGGCTGCATCGGCGGCGGGCGCGCGGCTGGGGCGCTGCAGCAGATGAAACCACATGAACAACGGCATCGATAAGATGGTAATTGCACGAAGTCTGCGCGCACTCGACTGGCTGAATTTATTCGTCGCCAACGTGCAGACTGGCTTCGGCCCTTTCATCGCGTCGTACCTGTCGGCCAACAAGTGGACGCAGGGCGAGATCGGCCTGATGCTGTCCGTCGGCACGATCAGCGCGATGGCGAGCCAGCTTCCCGCCGGCGCGCTCGTCGATGCGATGCGCAACAAGAAGTTCGCCGCGCTCTCGGCTATCGTCGCAATCATCGCGAGTGGGCTGCTGCTCGCGGCGAGTCCCACGTTCATCCCGGTTTTCGCGGCGGAAGTGCTGCATGGCTTTGCGAGTTGCATGCTCGTCCCGGCGATGGCCGCGATCTCGCTCGCCCTCGTCTCGCGCGCCGATCTCGGCGACCGGCTGGGCCGCAATGCGCGCTGGGCATCGATTGGCAGTGCCCTCACCGCCGCGCTGATGGGCGCGTTCGGCGAATATCTGTCGTTGCGTTCGGTGTTTTTTCTGACCGCCGTGCTCGCGCTGCCCGCCATCGTCGCGCTGCACATAATTCATTACGATGCGCGGCTCGTCGTGCCGCGCACGCCCGGCAAGCCCAAGATGACACCCGAAGGCGAAGAGCGCGAATCGCTGCGCGAGTTGCTGAAGGACAAGCGCCTGCTGATCTTCGCGGCGTGCGTGGTGCTGTTCCATCTCTCGAACGCGGCGATGCTCAATCTCGTCGCCGGCGAAATCACGGCGCACATGGGCGACAACGTTCAACTGGTGATCGCGGCGTGCATCATCGTGCCGCAGTTTCTGGTTGCGGCGATGTCGCCGTGGGTCGGGCGCCAGGCGCAGAAATGGGGACGCCGGCCCGTGCTGATCCTCGGCTTCTGCGCGCTGCCCGTGCGCGCGATTCTATTCTCAGGCGTGAGCACGCCGTATCTGCTGGTGCCGGTGCAGATGCTCGACGGCATCAGCGCCGCCGTGTTCGGCGTGATGCTGCCGCTGATTGCAGCGGACGTCGCGGGCGGGCGCGGGCACTACAACCTGACCATCGGTTTCTTCGGGCTGGCGGCGAGCGTCGGCGCGACTTTATCGACGGCGGCGGCAGGTTTCGCCGCCGACCGCTTCGGCACCTCGATCAGCTTCTTCGGGCTGGCGGGCACCGGCCTGCTCGCGGTGCTGCTCGTGTGGTTCGCCATGCCGGAAACGCGCGTCGAGCACGTGCTGAAGGAAGCCGCCAAGTCGCCGGTTCAGGCCTAGCGCGTCAACTTACTTCAGCGGTTTCAGCATGCCGAGCAGGGTCGGAATCAGTTCGCTGACGGTCGATGAATGTGCATCGCGCGTTGCAGCGTCTTGTACGAGGCATCCGCGTTCATGATGTCCACGAAAGTATGAATCGCCTCGTCGCCTTCGATGCCGTAGATCGATGCGTCTAGCATCCGCTCGGTCTTCGCGTCGACGAGCGCCTTCATGAAGCCGTCGGTTTCACCGCATTTCACCGCATTTCACCGCATTCGCGGGCGCGGCCCACGCGTGTGCCCGTGTTGATGAACACGAGATCGGCGTCGATGTCCTGCGTCGAGCCATCGCCCGCTTCGATGCGCAGCGTATGCGGCGCGGTAAACCGCGCGTGCCCGTTGAACACGGTGAGGTTCTTCGTGCTGCGCAGCCATTTCTCGACGCCATTGCGCGACTGCGCGATCACCTCGTCCTTGCGCGTCTTCACCCGCGCCATGTCGATGCGAATCTCGCCGCCGATCATCACGCCATACTCCGCCGCCGTGCGCTGGCGACATAAGTCTTGGTCGGCTGCAACCCACGTTCACGCACGTTCCGCCGAACAGATGCTGCTCGATCACCGCCGTGCGCCTGCCATTTTGCGCAAGCCGCGCCGCCAGGGGCGAGCCGCCCTGCCCCGTACCGATGACGACAGCATCGAAATGCTGTA
Source organism: Candidatus Burkholderia pumila (assembly GCA_001045575.1). Lineage (GTDB taxonomy): Bacteria > Pseudomonadota > Gammaproteobacteria > Burkholderiales > Burkholderiaceae > Caballeronia > Caballeronia pumila. The sequence continues at coordinate 1,367 of LELG01000050.1, read as the reverse complement.
GCATGATGTTCTTGTATCCTGGGAAGGTCGAAGTCATCTTACGCGCAACGTTTTTTTGCGAGCAGCCAGCGTGCAATTCCGCCCTCGCGACGAGTAACGGGCATAACTCATGCTTCCCGGACAACATTGATCCGGAAGCCTTCATGACCGAGACACTGTGGTTCCTCGTCGTTGGCGGCGTGCCCATTTTCATGGGCCTCGCCAGTTCGACCTTCAAACGGCTGCCGATCAGCACGGCCATGTGCTATCTGGCAATCGGCTTCGTGCTCGGGCCGCATGCGGCCGACATGGTGCATATCGGTCTGGCCACCGAAGCGACGGTCCTGCGCCGCATCACCGAAGTAGCGATGCTCGTGTCACTGTTCGCCCTCAGCCTGCGGCTGCGCGTGCCGCCGACTGACCGCCTCTGGTTCCTGCCGATACGCCTGGGGCTGGTCGCCATGGTGCTGACCGTCGCCCTGCTCACGTTGCTCGGCGTGTACGCGCTCGGCCTGACTTGGGGCCCGGCGCTGCTGCTCGCGGCGATGCTCGCGCCCACCAACCCCGTTCTCGTGCACGTATCCAAGTCGAAACGCCGGGCGATATCGACTTGCTGCGCTTTTCGCTGACGGGCGAAGGCGGCCTGAACGATAGCATCGCGCTGCCGTTTGCCTTGCTGGCCATTGCGGTGTGCCGCTACGACGCATCGCCCGACGATTCCTTGCGCTGGATATTCGCGGCACAGGTGGCGTGGGGGTATTGCGGGCGCGCTGGGCAGCGGATGGCTGCTCGGTGAATTGTCCGTGTTGTCCGTGCGACTGATTACCTGCGCGGTCGATTGCGCGCGAGAATGATCGATGTGGTCGGGCGAATCCGCGCGCAGCCACGCGACGTAACGTAATCGAACTCGCCGCTCACCGCGCACAGCAGTTGAATCTCGGCATGCGCGCGGAACGCTTCTGAACGTCGCGCCCGAACTTCGGCGCGAGTTTGATGCCCACATATGCCTGAATGCTGGCAGCGAGCGCGTCCTGGCCCAGGCGCACGCCATAGCCCGCGATCACATTGTTCTTCTCCAGCCGCGCCATGCGCGCAATGACCGTCATGCGCGCGACGCCAAGCTGCCGCGCAAGATTCGCAACGCTCTCACGCACGTTCATCTGCAAGAGTGCAACAAGGTTACGGTCGATGTCATCGAGCTGATCCAGGCGCGGCGGTCTCATATAAAAAGGGTTAAGGAAACTCTTTGTAACTATTGAGAGCGTAATGTCGCATAGAAATAAATACTATTATATTAGCTACGACCTAGAAGCATCGCAATGACGCAACTTTATCTCGGCTTGAACCTGTCAACCAAGCGCACGCGCAAGCGGGATTTTGGGGAGCAG
>LELG01000005.1 GCA_001045575.1 Candidatus Burkholderia pumila | reverse complement strand
ACGCGAAGTCCGTTGCGCTCACCGAGGAGGGGCTGGGCGAATCCGAGCGCCTCTTCAATCAACTCTTCCCTTCCCCTCTCAAGCAACAAAGATTGATAATGAAACTGATTTATAACTCGTGACACTAAAAAGGCTTGAGTATTTATGCTTTCGCGTAACGCAGGGCGAGAATATTCGGGCGCTTCAATGGCATTGCGATGGCACTTTCATGGACAAAGAAAATGACCGCTAGCTCCAGCGCAACCCTTAGCATCTTTGATGCCGCCAAGACTGCGGCGCTCGTGCCTTACGACCGTTTAGTCGATACCCTGGCCGCGACCATGCTCGATTACGCGGCCGGGCGCATTACGAGTCCCGAGCGCATGGTCGTGCCGCTTGCGCAAGGCGGCGTGATGTTATCGATGCCCGCCAGCGCTGCGGATCTGGCCATGCATAAGCTCGTCAACGTGTGCCCGAGCAACGGCGCACTCAATTTCAATTTGCCGACTATCCACGGTCAGGTCACCGCGTTTGACGCCATCACGGGCGTGCCACAATTCATGCTCGACGGCCCGACCGTCACCGGCCGCCGAACGGCCGCCGTGTCGATGCTCGCCATCCGCGCATTGACGGAACACGCTCCGCGCGAGGTGCTCATCATTGGCACAGGCAAACAAGCCTCGTACCACGTTGAAGCGCTGACATCTGTCTATCCCGATGCGCGCATTCACATACTTGGGTCATCCGCGGAACGCGCGCAAACGTTTTGCGCGGCACATGTCGCGGCATCGGCGCAACTTATCGTGCTGAAGCACGCCGCCATTCCAGATTCGATCGATACCGTCATCACCGCAACGACGAGCAAAACACCGGTTTATACGCTGCCTGCGCGTACGGGACGGCTGATTATCGGCGTCGGCGCTTTTACGGCGGACGCCGCTGAAATCGCTGCGCCAACAGTCCATGCAAGCGCGCGTTTCGTCGATGACCCCGCCGGCGCGCGTCATGAAGCAGGCGACTACATTCTCGCGGACGTCGAATGGGATAGCGTGCGTCCGCTTGCGGAAGCGTTGGCTTTGCTGTTAAAAATCGACGCCCCGATCATGTTCAAATCGGTCGGCTGCGCGGCCTGGGATCTTGGGGCATGCCGCGTTGCGCGTGCGGTTTTATCTAAGGAAAACGACCCTTCCTGAAGGGTGCCTTACGGGTTGGAACGCTCTTTTGTTTTCAGCTTCTTTAACGATAGGCGCAGTGACTGCGCCAGAGCAAATCCGAGGCAGCGAACCACTCATGAATAGTCGACACAACACCCGTTGGATCCCGTGGAATTCTGCACGCGAGAACAGCCACATCAAGGCGGCGGAAGCACACTTCAAAACGCCACCGCCGCGCCGCCTACTGCGTACTTTATCTCCGTGCTGGAACTGGCGACCGGCGAGAAGCTCGTCAATGACGAGCGCTTGAGAGCCGTCGCCATCGATTCATCGACTTTACAGCGAATGGCTCGTGGCGCTAAAGCGTAAGCCAGGCACCGCCTGACCGCTCATTCGAAAAACCTGTCGGCATGCGCGTTTTTCATCGATATGTAAAACGCGCATGACTCAGGTAATTCAGAGCGCCGCTTTATCTAACCGTCTGAATGACTTCAAAGCCTTCGAATTCAGGGTGGCCGAGATAAAGCTGGCGCGTCTCGCCGCCCGCATTGCGATGCGATACGCGGCGCGGAACGCGTCGGACTGCGTCCAGTCTTCGAAGGCCGCCTGATTAGCCCAGATCGTATGACTTGAATACAGCACGTGATCGTCATGTGGGTCCTTTGAGTAAATGGAATTCGACGAAGCCCGGCACGTCTTTAAGGTACGTGTCAAGACTGGTCCACAGGCGTTCGAAATCGGCTTCCGCGCCGGGAACGATCTTTAAGCGGTTAGTCGCAATATATATGTCGATGCGCTTCCTTCTCTGAGTTGGGAACTGCGCGTTAGCGGGATAGCTCCACTATTGTCGTAAAGCCGCCAAAGAACATGCGCTTGGAATCGAATGGCGGCGTGGCGTTTTCCATCATCGCCTTGAGACGTGGATCGTCCATGACTTTAGCGTTGACGGCATCGCGAACTTCGCGCGATTCGTAGATGATCCAGGAGAACGCCACTGTCTCACCGTCTTTGAGCTGTACAGCCTGAGGAAACGACGTGACCTCGCCCGCTTTAACGTCGTCTGCAATGGATTCGACGAAATGCAGCGCGCCATGCTCCAGCCAGATTTTGCCCGCCTCTTCGGCCATTTTCCGGTAATCGTCGATCTTGTAGATCGGCACGGGTACGACGAAACCGTCTACGTAGTTCGCCATCGTCATCTCCTTGGGAATGTGTCTGCTTTGAGACTAAGAGAAGGGCCTAAGTTTCAGTGGCGTCGCCGAGAGCAGCGCGATATTCATTTTGAGCACATTCGTCAGAGGCTCGTTACGCTCAACCGAGATAGCCGCTTTGATGACGATTGCATGCGTGACTATCAGAAGGTGCTCATGATCTCCTTTAGCGATCCGCTCAAGCACATGCCTGACGCGCTCCGCCAACATGGCGATGCTTTCGCCACCATGCGAACGCGCTTTGGGGTCGCTAAGCCAGGCCTCGATATGTTTCGACTCGCGTTCGCCAATTTCCCGAATGGAGCAGCCGCGCCAGCGCCCATAGTCGATATCGTCGAATGCAGGGGATCGAGGTCAAACGTCCGCGCGATCCACGCAGCCATGTCGTGCGCGGCGCGCGCCGGGCTCGATATGAGGCGGCTTGCGTCGAGTGACGCAAGCGATGCGCGTTCGTCATGTAACATGTGGTTTTCATGGCGCGCGTCGCGACGTGGCTAAGCAGAATCAGTTCCATTGCTTTACTTTGCCGGCATTCGTCATAAAATGGCAAGCTTGCAAAGCGAGGAAGCCGGTGCAAGTCCGGCACGGTCGCGCCACTGTAAGCGGTCGTCGTTTTTTTCGGCACCGCAAGTCAGACCCCGCTGCAAGCTCTTAGCGATCGAGACGCACTTTTCCTTGGAGAACCTCAATGAATGCTGCAAACACGGCTTTTTCCGACGCTCCGCTTTCCCCCGGACTCGATGCACCCGTGCCCATTCCGGTGCGCGAAGTGCTGCCCTGGGCCATCTTTATCGGCCTGATTCTGCTGATAGCGATTTATTTCGTCGGCGCGGAGCAGGGCGCGACGTCCATTTTCTCGGGCATGTATATTCACGAGTTCGTCCACGATAGCCGACATTTGCTCAGCTTTCCGTGCCACTGAGGACACTCGATGATTCGCACTCTGTTGATACGCGGCATGATTGCGGGACTCATCGCGGGCCTGCTCGGCTTTGGTTTTGCCCGCGTTTTCGGTGAGTCTTCCGTAGAACGTGCGATTGCGTTCGAGGAATCGCATGAGCATGACGACAACGCAGCGTCAGGCCAATCGCACGATCACGGCGACGAAGAACTCGTTAGCCGTGGTACGCAAGCGGATCTTGGCTTGCTGACCGGCATCGTTGTCTTTGGCACTGCGCTTGGCGGTTTATTCTCGCTCGTCTTTGCATTCGCTTACGGACGCACCGGCACTTTGCATGCGCGCGGCGCGTCTGCGCTGCTTGCTTTGTTTGGTTTTATTAGCGTCGCCATTGCGCCGTTCCTCAAGTACCCGCCCAATCCGCCTTCGGTCGGCAACCCTGAAACCATTGGTCCGCGTACCGCGCTTTTCTTTGTGATGGTCGCCATTTCGATTGCGGCAATGGTGTTCACAATCTGGCTGCAACGTCGCTTGCAGGCGAATAAAAGCGTGTGGAATGCGAGCTTGATTGCGGGCGCAGCTTATATCGTACTAGTCTCGGCTGCCTATGTCGCTTTGCCTAAGATCGACGAAGTGCCGGCGGACTTTTCCGCGACGCTGCTGTGGAATTTCCGGATCACGGCGGTCGGCATTCAGTCCATCATCTGGACGACGCTTGGGCTCGTGTTCGGGGCATGGGCTGCGCGTGAACTGGAGCGGCAACCGGCGCGCAGAATGGCTGCCGCCTGAGTTTTTTAAGCTTGTGAGGAGCCCGCGTTGCTTAACGACGCGGGCTTTTTGCTTTCAAGGTGCGTAATTCAAGCGCCCGCGGCGCTCAAGCAAGGCTTTCAGCACTTGACGCTTGCCGTTATCGTCCACCGACTTGAAATGTTTGATTTCGGCGCGGCTTCTGAAGCAGCCCGTGCAAAGGCCATGTCCGAGGTCGATGCGGCCATATGTTGGTGCAAGGTGAACCAACAAGCGTTTGCGCTTCCGCCCGCGCGATGGTGTCAGTGAGATCGAGCGGCATTTTCATAGCGGTTCACCGCGAAAAAGCGCGGCCGCAGCAGCAGGATTGGAAGGCCAGTAGGCGTGCATGTAAGTCGCGGTGATCGAGCTTTGATGATAAAGTGCTTCGCCGGCTGCTCCCGTCGTGGCATGCGATGCAGTCAGCACAGGCTGCATCGTCGTTTCGAGCGTCGAATAATGGAACGTGTGGCCCGTTAGCGGACCGTGCAAAGTATCGACGCGCTGCATCGCAAGACGTGCAAGTCGGCGTTGCATCGTCGCATGGCCTTTGAGCGCGCCAAGCATCTGGTGGCGCTTGCCTTCGATATCGGTGAACGTGTCCAGCAGATAAAGCATGCCGCCGCACTCCGCGACAACGGGCTTTGTGTTGTCCGAATGTTGCTTGATCGAGTCCCGCGTGCGTGCATTGGACGCGAGCCTCGCTGCATGCAGTTCGGCATAACCGCCGGGCAGGTAAAGCGCGTCGGCATTGTCAGGAATCGCTTCATTCGCAAGTGGCGAGAACTTGCTGATGCGTGCGCCCAAGGATGCAAGAAGATCGATGTTCGCGGGATAGATGAAGGAGAACGCGGCATCGCACGCAATAGCGATATGAAGACCATCTAGCAGTCGAGACGGTGCTTCAGGCGCGGCGTCTTCGAAATGGACGATAGGTGGCAATTCCGCTAGCGTGGTTGACGCAATTGCATCGGCAGCGCGATCAAGGCGCTTATCCAGTCCCGTGACTTCCGCTGCTTGCGTCAAGCCGAGATGCCGCTCGGGCAAGGCAATATCGTCTGCATTGGAAAGGTGGCCGCAATAACGCAGCCCTTGTGGAATGGCCTCGGACAACATTTGCGCATGCCTGGCCGATGCCACGCGATTGGCCAGCACGCCATTAAACTCAAGATCTTCGCGGTAGTGCGCAAGCCCGAATGCAATCGCGCCAAAGGTCTGCGCCATGCCATGCGTGCCAATAACCGCCAGGACAGGCACGCCAAACGCGGCGGCGAGATCGGCGCTGCTTGGCGTGCCGTCGAAAAGGCCCATGACGCCTTCTATGAGAATGAGGTCTGCCTCGCGCGCGGCCTGAGCGAGCAATGCACGGCAAGCATCCCGTCCGACCATCCATAAATGCAGCGAATAAACCGGCGCGCCGCATGCGCGCTCAAGGATCATAGGATCGAGAAAATCCGGGCCGGTCTTAAAGACGCGAACCTTAAGGCCGCGACGCGCATGATGACGCGCGATCGCTGCAGTCACGGTCGTCTTGCCTTGATGCGACGCACTCGCGCCGATAAAAAGAGCCGGGCAATCAGGCATCGCTCAGAACTCGACGCCGCGTTGCGCCTTGACGCCTTGCTCGCGGTACGGATGCTTGACGAGGCGCATTTCCGTCACGAGATCGGCAAGTTCGACGAGCGGATCCGGCGCATGCCTTCCGGTCACGACGACGTGCAGCATGGCAGGGCGGGCCTTGAGCACGTCAAGTACTTCCTCTAACGGCAGATACTCGTATTTGAGCACGGTGTTGAGTTCATCGAACACGACCATCTGATATTCGCCGCTCTCGATCATGCGGCGCGCTTCGTTCCAGCCTTTGCGCGCAGTCGCCATATCGGCTTCACGGTTTTGCGTATTCCAGGTGTACCCGTCGCCCATCGTGACGAAGTCGCAATGCGCAACCGCGCCTAAGAAATCGCGCTCCGACGTGTGCAACGCGCCCTTGATGAATTGCACCACGCCGAGCTTCATGCCATGGCCGAGCATGCGCACCGCCATGCCGAACGCAGCGGTCGTCTTGCCTTTGCCGTTTCCGGTATTGACGATCAACAAGCCTTTCTCGTGATCGGCGGCGGCTTGCTTTTTTTCGTGGCCTTCCTTGCGGCGTTGCGTCATGCGCAGATGCGATTCGGTATCGGTCTTCATGCTTTCGTGTGTGCAATGGCGATAGTCACGCCGCCCAGTATGGTCTTGGGTACAACGAGATGTCCTTCGCGGCCTGTTGTGAGACAGGCGAGCAAGGCACAAGGCTCGCATACCCCGTCGACGTTCATATTGCGCACTTGCGGTGAATGGGCGCTCGGCACTTGCGCTAGCTATTTCATCGGCGCTAAAGAAGAAATGCAAAGGCAAGCGATGTTGGTCGCAGAACTCAAGCAAGCCGGCTTCGTCCCGTTAGCGTCGATGCTCGCAATGGCGAGCGATATCGCCAAACGCGTGATGGCGAACAGAATGATATGCTTAAGGCATGCCGCACTGCGCTCAGGATTTCGTCTGCGGAGGAACCGCGCCGGCAACCGACGCCTATTGCCAAATGCTTCATGAAAGACTCGCACGTCGACGCGGCTCAAGAAAAAAAACGGCTCAAGAATATTTGCGCGGCAACGATACCACAAGAAAGCGCTTTGAAACATCCGTGCTTTCTTGACGCTTGAGCGTGGGAAGCCTAGACTTTCACGCAGTTTTGGTGCTCGTGCGTGAGATTCTTTTGCGTGCAGTTAAACAGGAAGCAGGAGGCGCCGGTTCAAATGAAGAACACGCGCTGGCCTGAGCTGCCCCCCACAACGGTTAATCGATTGTCGCGCCACGTGCGCGACGAGCCGCTTCAAGGCCACTACGCAAGAATGCGTGGGAAGGCAAGGCGGTCACATCGTCAGCCCGGATACCGGCCAGAATGTCAGCGGGTTCGCAGTCGCGGGGAAGCGGCGCGGACTCACCACCACAAAGCGGCGCGCATTTCCCTGTACTTACGATGCCCTCGCATCGCTCGGAAAGACGCGCGCACAAGATTCCCGGAGCAACGATGCACACTCGCAAGATCCCCGTGACGGTCGTCACCGGCTTTCTCGGCAGCGGCAAGACCACGCTGATGCGCCATATTCTGTCCAATGCGCATGGCCTACGCATTGCGGTGATCGTCAACGAATTCGGTGAGCTTGGCATCGACGGGGAAATCCTTAAGGGCTGCGGCATTGGTTGCGATGACGAAGCGGGTTCCAAAGACCGCAATCTTTATGAACTCGCAAACGGCTGCCTGTGCTGCACCGTGCAGGAAGAGTTTTATCCGGTGATGGAGCAACTCGTCGAGCGCCGCGACAATATCGATCATGTCTTGATCGAAACGTCCGGATTGGCTTTGCCCAAGCCGCTCGTCCAAGCGTTCAACTGGCCGTCCATCAAGAATGCCTGTACGGTCGATGCCGTCGTGACCGTTGTCGATGGCCCCGCTACTGCGAGCGGTCAGTTTGCAGCCAATCCCGTAGCAGTCGATGCACAACGCAAAGCCGATCCGAATCTCGATCATGAATCGCCTTTGCATGAGTTGTTCGAAGATCAGCTTTCGTCGGCGGACCTGGTCATCGTCAATAAAACCGATCTGATGGATGCAGATGCGCTCGCTAAAGTCGAAGCGTTAGTGCGTCCCGAGATTCCCGCTGAGGTGAAGATCGTGCCCGCGCAAATGGGCAAGCTCGATGTGCATACGCTGCTTGGTTTGCAATCGGCATCCGAGGAAACGATTCATTTGCGTCACGATCATCATGGCTCGGCGGATGACGAAGGCCATACCGATCATCATCATGACGAGTTTGATTCGGTCGTCGTGCAAGCCAAAGTCGAAACGCGCGAACAGGCACTTGCGGCATTGCATGCGCTGGTCGGGCAGCACACGATTTATCGTGTCAAGGGCTTCGCTGCACTGCCGGGCGCTGCGATGCGGCTCGTCGTGCAAGGCGTCGGACGGCGCTTAGACAGTTATTTCGATCGTCGTTGGGAGGCGAATGAAGACCGCACGCTAAGCCGCTTCGTACTCGTCGGCGAAGACCTCGAACGCGATGCTTTGCAGCGCGCCTTCGGTGCCGCGCTCAGCCATTCACCCGCGCAGGCCTGACCCTATGCATTTGCTACGCACGACGCCCGGAGGCTTCGTCGATGACGCTCAAGGCGTCATGCGGATCGATCAGACGAGCGCACCGATCGTCGTGCTCAGTTCGGCTGATACGACGCTTGCTTTGCTGGCAAGCGTTTTTCCGCATCTGGAAGCGGGCTTTCCCGAAGTGCGCCTGGTGAATCTCGCGTTTCTGCGTCAGCCTGCATCGGTCGATTTCTATATCGACGATGTATTGCGTCATGCCAAAGCGGTCATAGTCAATCATCTGGGCGGCGAATCGTATTGGCCTTATGGCATTGAACGGCTTACTGCTTTAGCGGAACAGCAGCAGCAAACGCTGGCGATGTTCTCGGGCGATCTGACCGAAGACCCCAATCTGATTAAAAAAAGCACGGCGGACGGCACTTTCTGCCGAGAGCTCTCGGCTTATTTGCGGGAAGGCGGCGCGCGCAATGCTGAGGAATTCCTGCGCGCCATTGCGTATCGCGCACTCGGCTTTGGGCGCGAGCCGCAGCCGCCAGACCCGTTGCCAGTAGTCGCGATTTATCATCCTAAGCGCGAGCTTGCATCCATCGAAGATTGGCAAGCGCGCTGGACCCAAGACGGCAGCGTCGTTGCGATTCTCTTCTATCGCGCCCATCTTCAATCGGAAAACACGGCCGTTTTCGACGCACTCATCGAAGCACTTGAAAGCGAAGGCATGAATCCGCTGCCAATCGCAATTTCGTCGCTTAAGGAAAGCGTCAGCCGGGAAGTGGTGAAGTCCTTATGCCTGGAGCATAGGGCCGCGCTAGTGCTGAACACTACGGCTTTCGCGGCTGGCATAATCGGCGACGAAGAATCGTTCGAAGTTACCGGGGACGCACCCGTGCTGCAAGTGATTCTTAGCGGCGGAAATCGCGAAGACTGGCTCAAAGACAATCACGGACTGAATTCGCGTGATGTCGCCATGTATGTCGCTTTGCCTGAAGTCGACGGGCGCATCATCACGCGTGAAATCAGTTTCAAAGAGCTGGCTTACCACTGCAAGCAAACGCAAGTCGATGTCGTGCGGTATCAGCCGGACGCTGAACGTGTGCACTTCATTGCCCAGCTTGGCCGCCGCTGGTGCAAGCTGCGCATGACGCCCAACGAGCAAAAGCGCGTCGCACTGATACTGGCGAACTATCCCGCGAGCGAAGGGCGCATTGGCAATGGCGTGGGTCTGGATACGCCTGCATCGTGCATCAATATTCTTTCGATGATGAAGCGCGAAGGTTATTGCCTATCGGATATTCCGGGCGATGGCAATGCGCTCATCAATGCGCTGACGCAAGGCGTAACCAATGATCCCGTGGTGCGCGACTTGCGTCCCGCTTTGCAAAGTCTGGCGCTGGAAGACTATCTCGACAGCTATCGCGCATTGCCCCTGGACGCGCGGCAGGCGCTGGAAAAAAACTGGGGACCGCCAGAGAAGGATCCGACCATCAGACGTGGCCGTTTCATGATCGCAGGCTTGCGTTGCGGCGAAGCGTTCATCGGTATTCAGCCGTCGCGTTCACGTGAGCGCAAAGATTACGCGAGCTATCACGATGCCGAACTCGTGCCGCCGCATTCGTATCTCGCGTTTTATTTCTGGCTGCGTTTACATTTTCAAGCGGATGCCATCGTTCATGTCGGCAAGCACGGCAATCTCGAATGGCTGCCCGGCAAGAGCGTCGCGTTGTCGGCTTCGTGTTGGCCCGATCTGATTCTCGGGCCGATGCCGCATCTCTATCCGTTTATCGTAAACGATCCGGGCGAGGGCAGCCAGGCCAAGCGCCGCGCTCAGGCAGTCGTCATCGATCATCTGATGCCGCCGCTTACGCGCGCTGAAAACTACGGCCCCTTGCAGGATCTCGAACGTCAGGTCGATGAATATTACGAAGCCTTGATGGTCGATGTGCGTCGCGCAAAGCTGTTGCGCAAGTCGATTTTAGACAGCATCGTAAAGCATCGCTTGCATGAGGAATTGGGTATCGATGCACCGCGCGATACGGCAGGCGAAGACGCGCTACTCACTCGTGCTGATGCCTATCTTTGCGAACTCAAGGAAGCGCAGATTCGCGATGGTTTGCATGTCTTCGGCGCATCGCCGGAAGGCGCTCAGCGGCGCGACACGCTGCTTGCCCTAGGCCGATTTCCCATTGGCGACGGGCAAGACGCGAACGCGAGTCTCATCACGGCGATCGCGCGCGATCTCAAGCTAGGCGAAGACTTCGATCCGCTCGACGCAGACTGGGCCGCGGCATGGAACGGCCCCCGTCCTGAAGCGCTGAAAATGCAAAGCGATGCGCCGTGGCGTCATAACGGCGACACGCGCGAACGACTCGAAGCGTATGCCACGCAACTCTTGCAGCACGAAGTTTCCGCACCTGGAAATGCAAGCGCACGCGTGTTGGATCGCTTGCATAACGACGTGCTCGCAAGACTCGATGCTTGCGGCCCGCAAGAGCTAAAGCAGCTCTTGCGCGGCCTGGAAGGCCGCTTCGTGCCGCCGGGTCCAAGCGGTTCACCATCTCGCGGCAGGCCCGATGTGCTTCCCACGGGCCGCAATTTCTATTCGGTCGACACGCGCGCCTTGCCGACGCAAGCCGCCTGGTCCTTAGGACTTAAATCAGCCAATGCCTTAGTCGAACGTCATGTTCAGGATCATGGCGATTATCCACGCGCAATCGGCTTGTCGGCATGGGGCACGGCGACCATGCGAACGGGTGGTGACGACATCGCTCAGGCATTCGCCCTGATTGGTGTCAGGCCCACATGGGCGGCGGGCAGCCATCGCGTGACGGACTTCGAAATATTGCCGATCACGATTTTCAATCGTCCGCGCATCGACGTAACCTTGCGCGTGTCTGGCTTCTTTCGTGATGCGTTCGCCAATCTCATGCATCTTTTCGATGCCGCCGTGCAAGCGGTCGCCGATCTCGAAGACGAACCCGATGACGTGAATCCGATTCGCGCCCGCGTCCTGCGCGAACGCGATGAACTCATCGCTCGCGGCATTGACGCTAATGAAGCGCGTCGTCGTGCGGGCTGGCGCGTCTTTAGCACGAAGCCGGGCGCATATGGCGCAGGCTTGCAGAAATTGATCGACGCCAGGCAATGGCAAACGGATGCTGACTTGTCCGCCGCTTATCAAAACACCGGCGGCTATGCGTATTCGCAAGGCGGCGACGGCACAGAGGCGCGGTCGAGTTTTGGCACGCGGCTTTCGACATTCGATGTCGTTCTGCAAAATCAGGACAATCGTGAGCACGACATACTGGATTCGAACGACTATCACCAGTTTCAAGGCGGAATGGTCGCGGCGGTGCGCCATTTGTCGGGTGTTCAGCCGCAAGCGTATAACGCGGATCACAGCAATCCCTCGTCGCCGCGCGTGCGTACTTTGAACGAAGAGATCGCGCGTGTCGTGCGTGCACGCGTCGTCAATCCAAAATGGATCGATGGCGTCAAGCGTCACGGTTATAAAGGCGCTTCCGAACTGGCGGCGACGGTCGATTATCTCTTCGGCTACGATGCGACGGCCCGCGTGGTCTCCGATCACCAATACGCGTTGGTCACGGATGCCTACGTCAACGACGCCGACACGCGTGACTTCATGCAGAAGCATAATCCGCATGCATTGCAATCCATCTGCGAACGCTTGCTCGAAGCGATGGAGCGCGGCATGTGGCAAGAACCCGGCGCATATCGCAACGACGTTACGCGGCATCTGCTGAATATCGAACAGCATCTCGAAGGCCGTCACTCGTGAACGAATCAACTTTGAATCCGGTGTTTCCGTTCACCGCGCTCGTCGGGCAGGAAGCCTTGCAGCAAGCTTTATTGCTTGCTTCGATCGACCCCGCGCTAGGCGGCGTGCTTGTCAGCGGGCCGCGCGGAACGGCTAAATCCACTGCGGCCAGAGCGCTTGCGGAGTTGTTGCCCGAAGGGCGGCTCGTCACTTTGCCGCTAGGCGCCAGCGAAGAGCAATTGATCGGCACGCTCGATCTTCAAGGCGCTTTACGTGATGGCGGCGTGACGTTTTTGCCGGGTCTGTTAGCCAAAGCGCATCTCGGCATGCTCTATGTCGATGAAGTCAATCTCTTGCCGAACCCGCTGGTCGATCAATTGCTCGATGTTGCGGCCAGCGGTGTGAACATCATCGAACGCGATGGTATTTCGCATCGCCATGAAGCGCGGTTTGTTTTGATCGGCACGATGAATCCGGAAGAAGGCGACTTGCGGCCGCAATTGCTTGATCGCTTCGGTCTCGCGGTCGAGATGCCTAATTCTTTTGATGCAGGCATTCGCCAGCAAATCGTTAAAGCAAGGCTTGCGTTTGATTCGGATCCCGTTGCATTTCGCACGCGTTACGAAGCGAAACAAGACGCACTGGAACAAAACATCAGAGCAGCGCGGACAAAGATTGCCTCGCTCGATCTGGATGATGCAGTGCATGCACGCGTCAGCGAATTGTGTATCGAGGCGAACGTGGATGGCATGCGCGCCGATCTCGTGATGCTGCGTGCCGCACGCGCCCTGGCTGCGTTGGAAAGCGCATCGCGTATCGAGGTGTCGCACGTGGAACGAGTTGCGGATGCCGTTCTCAAGCATCGGCGACGTGAACGTGAGGAAGCTTCTGCGCCGCCTAGAGGCACGCCCCCCAATACAGAATTAAAACCGAATGAAACCGATTGGGGCTATCTGCCGCCGGAGTCCGCAGACACAACGAAGGTCAAGCAAGTCAGGCCCTTAGCCGTAAAAAAAGCCTGAACCATCGAAGGACCGACGCCGATGCTCAACGCAGCGAGCCTCGCTTTCGATGGTCTGAAGGGCGTTGGAAATCGCGCCAAGGTGAAGCGAGCAGTGTCATCGACTGGATGGCCACGCTGCGTGCCAAACGTGCGGAGCGTCTCGATGCGCGCCATGTGCGTTATCGCCGTGCGCAAGGCGATGCATCGGTATTGCATTGCTTCGTGCTCGATTGCTCCGGTTCCATGCTAACGGGTGAACGTCTTGCACGCGCTAAAGGCCTGGTGCTTGCGTTGTTCGACCGCGCGTATCATGAGCGTGCGGAGGTCGCGTTGGTCTGCTTCGGCGGCAAACGCGCGGAAGTGCGGCGTCAGCCCGGAGCGGCGCATTGGTGGAACGAACGCTGGATCGCGCCGATTGGCGGCGGTGGCGGCACGCCGCTTGCACTCGGTCTTGCGAGCGCGGCTAATGTGCTCGAACGTTCAGCACGCCGCAGGTCGGTGCAGCGCCGCTGGCTTTGGCTATTGACCGATGGCCGAACGAACGAGCGGCCCGTGATGCCTTCCGGCGCGGATCGAATCATCGTCGTGGATTTCGATGAAAGTTTCGCTCGCGTCGGACGATGCGCCGAATTTGCGCACGCGTGGCAAGCGGATTACGTCGTGCCCGATGAGCTTTCGTACCAGCGCGGTGTATAAACCCAGTCGCCAACGACACGTGTAGTTGACGAACCGACGATGATCATCGTGCGCATGTCGACGAGATCCCTGCTCAATGCATCGAGCGTGACGGTGCGTAATGTTTCGCCCGGACGTCCGATATTTCTACCAAGCACAACGGGCGTCTTTGCATTACGGTATTGCCGCACGATTTCGATTGCGCGATCGAATTGCCACGACCGCGCTTTCGACAGCGGATTATAGAACGCCATGACGAGATCCGCTTGACCCGCATGCGCCAGACGTTGCTCGATGACGCTCCAGGGCTTCAGGTTATCTGAGAGCGAAAGTACACAGAAATCGTGACCGAGCGGCGCACCGGCGATCGCCGCCGTCGCCAGCGAAGCGGACACGCCCGGTACAATGGAAAGCTTTACAGCATTCCATTCGGGATGCGAAGCATGTTCCTCATCCAGCGCCTCCAGAACGGCAGCGGCCATCGCAAAGACGCCCGGATCGCCGGACGATAAGACGACTACTCTGCGTCCTTCGCTTGCCAGCTCGAATGCATGACTCGCACGCTGCAATTCCTCACGGTTGTCGGTCATATGCGCGCGTTGATCGGCGCGAAAAGGTCCGGCCATGCGCACGTAGGTTTCGTAGCCGAGAATATCTTGCGCGCTTGCAAGTGCCTGTTTTGCAGCGGGCGTCATCCATTCCGCGCTGCCTGGGCCGAGGCCGATGACGGTCAACGTGCCGCGTGCGCGTCCTATTGCATCGGCATCGATGAGGTGATCTGCGATATGCAGCGTTGCATCGAAAGGATTGTCAGCGCAGAAGCGCAAGGGGACGTCGAACGCTTGCGCCGCACGTTCAAGTGTTTCGGACGTCATTGCGCTCAAAGGCGCGACGATAGCCGCAAGCGCAAGCGGCGAGACACCGTGTTCTCTAAACACAAGACGCAAGTGCTCTTCCGTCGTGTCCGCTTGCTCGACCCAAATGGCAACGCAACGCGAATGAATCACAAGCGCATCCGAGGCTGAAACCGAAGCACTGAACGGCGTAACCCGAACGACATGCCGGGCATCGTCCGCCCGCGGCAAATCGGCTTCATCGAGCCAGGGCGCATGACCTTCCACTCGCATCGTTTCGCCTTCTAGCAAGTCGGACACGAAGCGCTTGCCTCGTTCGATATCGGCAAGCGCATAACCCGCAGGCGGCGCGAGCAGGCACATGCCGAAGCGCAATTCGCCGCTCGTCGTGATGGCAGGCACGATATCGAGCGCATTGCCGATATCGCGCGCCAGCACGTTGACGCCGCTCATGCCGCCAAGCAATGGGACAACCGCGCTTCCGTCTTGCGCGACAGCAAGCACGGGCGATTCTGCCTGCTTGTCCTCAAGCGCAGACGCCAGCGCACGTATCACGATTCCCGCAGAACACAGCGCGACGATCGGCGTGTTCGTCGCATAGAGTTCACGAATGTGCGCACCGAAGTCTTGATACGCGACGTCCGCGCTCACACGGTTTGCAAGCCCATGCACACGCGATTCCGGAAAACGCGCCTGAATGCGTTGCGCGGTTTCAAGTGCGGCGCGGCCCAGAATGATGATTGCGAGCTTCACGCCTGCCACTTTTTGCCGGGAACCACAAGCAGGGAAAAATACGGCGACGCAATCGGATCGACTTCATCGAGCGGCACGATACGCTGATTTGCCATGGTCGCACGTTCGACGTAGTGCGCGCGCTTGTCGAGACCGAGTTCGATCAGCACGCGGCGCACCTTGTCGAAGTTGTGGCCGAGTTTCATGATGACGGCGGCATCGGCGGTTTCGAGTCGCTTGCGAAGTTCATCATCCGAAAGAACGCCGGACAGGACGGATAGACTCTGATTGCGATACACCAGTGGCAAGCCTAATACCGCAACGCCGCCGAGCATCGAACATACGCCGGGAACGACATGGGCTTCGAAGCGCGCGGCGAGCCGATCGTGCAGGTACATATAGGATCCGTAGAAAAACGGATCGCCTTCGCAAATCACGGCGACGTCGCGGCCCGCTTCGAGATGATCGGCAATGGCGAGGGTGGATTCGTCGTAGAACGCGCTGATGATCGTCTCGTAGCAAAGCGGCGGTTCCAGCGCTTCGGTCGTCACGGGATAGACCAGCGGCAGGCGCGTTTGTACTTCGTCGAGATGCGATTCGATGATGCCGAACGCATTGCCTTTCTTGCCTTTCGCAACGAAATACGCGACCACAGGCGCGGCTTTCAGGAAGCGCAGCGCCTTGACCGTGATGAGTTCGGGATCGCCCGGGCCGACGCCTAGGCCATAAAGACGTCCGGCCATCATTCGATATCCGAAGCAAGTGCGTTTACCGCTGCCGCGGCCATCGCGCTGCCGCCGCGTCGTCCGAGCAAGGCGACGAAGGGGACGCCACGGCTGTCGGCGGCGAGCATCGCTTTCGATTCCGCCGCACCGATGAATCCCACCGGAAAGCCGAGAATGAGCGCGGGACGGGGCGCACCAGCATCGATCATGTCGAGCAGGTGAAACAGGGCGGTCGGGGCATTGCCGATGGTGACGACCGCGCCTTGCAAATGCGGCCGCCACAATTCGAGGGCGGCGGCGGAGCGCGTGTTATTCATGGCGCGCGCGCGTTCGGGAACGGAGGCGTCGGCGAGCGTGCAGATCACGCGGTTGTCGGCGGGCAGGCGCGTGCGCGTGATGCCTTCGGCGACCATGCGGGCGTCACAGAGAATGGGCGCGCCGGCGGCGAGCGCCGTGCGGCCTGCGCAGCCTGCGCCTTCGGAGAAGCCTAGATCACCAACGATATCCACCATGCCGCACGCGTGGATCAAGCGCACGGCGATTTTTTCGAGGTCGGAAGGAACGGCGGCGAGATTCGCTTCGGCGCGAATCGTCGCAAACGACTGGCGATAGATTTCCGCGCCGTCGCGGATATAATTAAGCATCGGTATGGTTCCGGGCGAGCCGTGCGGCCGCCTCTTCGATTGTGATATCCTGCGCGTCGAGCCGCGCGTGGTGATACAGGTCGTAACGTCCGGGATCGACGGCAAGCAATGTCGCTTCGACCGGACGCGCCGCCGCGCAGGAGCGCGTACAGCCGGTGAGATGGACTTCGATGTTTTCGGGCAAGAGGGGCGCGAGGAGACGAGCGTCGGCTTTGGTATCGGAGAAGCTCTTGATACAGCCTGATGAACCAGTGCAAGCGATCAGTCGCGCGTAAGGCGCTTTAGCGTCTGTTGCCAAGCCGAGTTCGTCAAGGCGCTCAAGCACATAAGGCATTTGCGATGCTTCGACTAAAGGTAGCAGTACGCTTTGCCACGGCGTCACCAAGATGCGGCTCCGGGCATGTGACGCGCTAAGGTCGGCAATTGCATCGAATGTCGCGGCATTCAAGCGGCCAAGCCTCGTTTGAGCGCCTACGTAATGCATATTTCCTGACGCCAAAGAATGCGCGCCAAGACGCAGTGACGCATCCACCGGCGCACGTCTCCATGTATCTGCATTCTCTAGACTGAGATCAAGCGCATCGACAAAAGCCGCTTCGCCAACGCGCTCAAGCAAATTCCGCATGCGCTTCTCATCTGGCGATGCCAGCGCCAGGAACGTATGCAATACGCGCATGACGAAAGGCACGAAATCATCCCGTGCAATGGAACCCAGCGCAGGCATGTCGTTGAAGCGATGCGGCATGGAACCCGCAAAGCCGAATGCGTAGCGCGTGTGCGTATGGTCCAAGGAAGCGAGCCATAAGTCATGCACATGATCGAGCATGGCAAGCGGCTCACCGCCGTCAAGCTGCAAGGCGAATTTAGGCGAAAGCGCGTGCAGATTCGCGTCGTTCTGCATTGCATCGATTAGCTCGAAAGCAAGCGCACGCGTGTCATCGCTCGCTAAAGGGCTTAGCATCAGATTGCGCAGATCATCGCCAGTTTCTGACGATGGCCCGAGTCCCGCACCGACCGCAAGCGCGACGAGTTGCGCTTGCGCATCGTCACGAATGCCGCGTAACTGCAGATTCGCGCGATTGGTCACTTCGATCACGCCAGAACCGCACCGACGCGATGCCTCCGCCACCGCATGAGCCGCCCGTGCCGACAGTTCACCGCCCGCCAGACGCAGGCGCGCGAGACCGCCATCGTGCGCAGGCACGATACGCATCAGGCCCGGACAGGCGGAAACGCGAGCGGTTAGCGAAGTCGAAGTCAAAAGCGTGGCCCTGAGGCTTTGTTCGCGCCTGTCTTGCTGCCAACCGATACACCCCGCCCGGTTGGCGTCGCGCGAATGCGTAGAGTCGGCAGGTCTCCTGGATGGCAGGTCAACGTTCGCGCCGGCGCCTTCCCGGTAAAAACCAGTGGCAGTGGAGCGCGGACTCTCTGCGTACAATTGCGGGAGCAGCCACAGTTTCGCTGTGTTCTCTATTAAGCCCTGGCAAATCAAACGGGCACCGACGATCGGCAGTATTATGCCCGCTTTTATCGATCATCAGACCGCTCATGTGCGTACGAAAGTGTTCGCATGAAGCGCGTTGTGAACCGCAAGGAGGGAAAGGCGCATGTCCATCTGGCTGACAGTTGTGGGCATCGGCGATGATGGCTGGCACGGGCTTTCCCGTGAGGCGCGTCGCGCTCTGCTGAATGCCCGGGCCATTCACGGCGGCGAGCGTCATCTCGCGTTGCTGCCCGCGCGCATGGCCACGCGCCGCGTGCCGTGGCCTCAACCCTTTTCCATCGATGCCGTGCTGGCCGAACGTTCACAAGACGCGCGCATCTGCGTGCTCGCAAGCGGCGATCCGATGTACTTTGGCGTCGGCGCGACGCTTGCGCGCGAAGTCGCCGCGGATGAAATGTGCGTGATCCCCGCGCCGTCGTCGCTGTCGCTCGCGGCGGCGCGTTTGCATTGGGCGTTGCAGGACGCGGCGTGCGTGTCGCTCGTCGGCAGGCCGGTTGCATCGCTGCTGGCGCATACGTTTCGCGGCGCGCGCCTGCTCGTTCTGAGCGCGGATGGCGCAACGCCCGGCGCGGTTGCATCGCTGTTGACAGTGCATGGTTTCGGCGCGAGCCGCATGACCGTGTTCGAGCATCTGGGCGGCGTGAACGAACGGCGTATCGACGAACGTGCCGATGACTGGCGCGAGCCGCTCGTCGCCGCGCTCAGTCTCGTGGCGATCGAATGCCGCCCGCATGCGCATGCGGGCCACGCCGGACTGCCGCTGACACCAGGCTTGCCCGACGACGCGTATCGACACGACGGTCAACTCACCAAGCGCGATGTGCGCGCCGTGACGCTCGCGCATCTCGCGCCGCAGCCTGGCGAATTGCTGTGGGACGTGGGCGCGGGATGCGGTTCCATCGGCATCGAATGGATGCGGGCGCATGGTGCGTGCCGTGCCATAGCGATCGAGGCGAATGAAAGCAGGCAGCGCCTCATCGAATATAACCGCGATGCGCTCGGCGTGCCCTCGCTGCGACTCGTGAAGAGCGAAGCGCCTTCAACCCTCGAAGATTTGCCCGCGCCCGATGTCGTGTTCATCGGCGGCGGCGTGACGGCACCCGGTTTGCTCGATGCATGCTGGTCGTGTCTGCGTCAGGGCGGGCGGCTGATTGCAAACGCAGTGACGGTGCAAAGCGAAATGGCGCTCGTGCAATGGCGCGAGGCGTATGGCGGCGAGTTAACGCGCATCGGCATTGCACATGCTGAGCCGCTCGGCACGTTCGATACATGGCGTCAGGCACTGCCCATCACGCTGTTGCATGCGAGCAAGACGTGATGCGCATTCTGCTACTCGGCGGCACGGGCAATGGACTCGCCATCGCGCGGCATCTGCAAAAGCCGCATGTTTATAGCATTGCGGGGCTGGCGCGCGTGCCGTCGGATCTTGCCTGCGATGTGCGGGTGGGCGGCTTCGGCAGTGTCGCTGGACTCGTGCGATATCTTTCGGAACAGCGCATTAGCCTGGTGATCGATGCCACGCATCCTTATGCCGCGCAGATGAGTCATCACGCTCACGAGGCGTGTAAGCAGAATGACGTGCCGTTGTGGGCGGTGCGCCGTCCTGCGTGGCAGCCTCAGGCGGGCGATGACTGGCATGAAGCGGCGGACTGGCACGGCATCATCGAACGAATCAGGCCGTTTCACCGCCCGTTATGGACGATGGGACGCGAGCCGCTCGCGTATTTGCACGAGATTCCCGCCACGCAATTCTGGACCGTCCGATGCCTCGAACGGCACGAGGGCAAGGTGCGTTCACGCATCATCGACGCACGCGGTCCGTTCAATATCGAAGGCGAACGCGCCTTGTTCGATGCCGCGAATATCGATGTCGTCATCAGCAAAAACAGCGGTGGCCGCGCGACGGAAGCGAAGCTCGCGGTCGCGCGCGAACGCGGCCTGCCCGTGGTGATGCTCGCGCGTCCGGCACTGCCCGCCGCAGACCGCGAATTCGACGATTCAACGAGCATTCTGCACGCACTCACATGACCATTTACTTCATCGGCGCCGGACCCGGCGATCCCGAACTCATCACCGTGAAAGGGCAGCGGCTGATCCGCACATGCCCCGTGATTCTTTACGCCGGCTCGCTCGTGCCGCCGCAAGTGCTCGACGGACATCGGGCGCGGCTCGTCGTGAACACTGCCAAACTGGATCTCGATGCCATCGTCGCACTCCTTCAGGAAGCGCACTTGAGAAACGAAGACGTCGTGCGCGTGCATTCAGGCGATCCATCTTTGTACGGTGCAATCGGCGAACAAATCCGCCGCCTGGAAACGATACGGATTCCATATGAAGTGATTCCGGGCGTGACGGCAACGGCGGCATCTGCTGCGACGCTCAAACGCGAACTGACGCTGCCGGGCGTCTCGCAGACCGTCATTCTCACGCGCTACGCCACCAAAAAGTCGATGCCGCCCGGCGAAGCGCTCGCGGACCTGGCGCGTCATCGTGCGACGATGGCCATTCATCTCGGTGTGCAGCACATCGAGCGGATCGTCGCGGATCTGGTGCCGCATTACGGCGCGGATTGCCCGGTCGCGGTCGTGTTTCGCGCAAGCTGGCCGGACGAGGAGCGCGTGGAGGGCACGCTTGCCGATATCGCCGGAAAAGTGCGCGCGGCGGGAATGGAGCGCACGGCGCTGATCCTGGTCGGCCACGTGCTCGACGCCAATCATTTTGCCGACTCCACACTTTACGCCAGCGACCTGAGCGCGCGGCGGCGACTGTTCTGCCAAATGCATCGATGAAAGGAAATCAAAAAAATTGAGTGGACCAACCGGTAGCCCGCGCCGCGTGCCGCAAAAAACCGACAAATATCGAATTAGAAACAGATATTTGCACTTGTTCGGATGATGCAACGCTGAAATTAAAGATAAACTTGCATTCTTCAGAAAAGCGGTCCCTTCCAAGCGGTCCCTTCCCTTTCATCGTCCTGCGACGCGGGCTTTCATCCAACACGCTGCATGCCGGAAAATCAAAACGTCTCGTCGAGCTGGATTTTTTTCGCGGACTCGTGCTGCTCATCATCGTCGTCGATCATATCAGCGGGAGCATGGTGTCGCGCTTCACACTGCATTCGTTTGCCCTGAACGATGCCGCCGAAGTCTTCATCTTCCTCGGTGGTTTCGCCACGGCCACAGCGTATCTGTCGATGTCGAGCCGCCGCTCCGAAAGCGCCGCGCGCGTGCGCTTCATCAAGCGCGCGTTCGAAATCTACCGCGCGTTTCTGATCACGGCCGCGCTCATGCTCGCCGCCAGTGTTCTGCTCCGGCCGCTGTTCGGCCACGCGCCGAATCTTGCGCTGCATGATCTCGACAGCTTGATTGCGCAGCCAGTGGCGTCCGTCGCGCAGATTCTGGCCTTTGAGCGCCAGCCGTATCTCGCCGCCGTCCTGCCCATGTCATGTATGCGCTCTTCGCACTGTCCGTGCCGCTCGCGCGCAGCAAGCCGTGGCTGCTGCTGGGTCTGAGTATGGCGCTGTGGTCGTTTGCCGCCAGGCATCGGCGAATTCATGCCTTTCATCGATGACAATCTCCGGGACTTCAATCCCGCCGCGTGGCAGTTGATGTTCGTGCTCGCGTGATCGCGTGCTGCCAGCCAGTGTATCAGCGCGCACAAGCTCGGCTGGGCGGAGCGCGGGCGCGCGTCGTTAATTTTCTGGCCATTGCCTGGATCGCGGCGAATCTGACGCGCTATGGCGTCGTCAGGCAGGTGGCGACGCGGCTGCCCTGGATCGGCGGGTGGGGCGTGATGGCATGGTGTGTTTCGTCGCCGGTACGGTCATTTCGCTGTTGGTGGATTCGATCCTGTTTACGCTGACGGACGGACTGATCAACGTGCCGGCGGGGCTGGCTACGGATGCCATCGCCATTTCGCTGCTGCTTGCGGTGCCACAGGTGCGTCAGCCGTTCAGGAGCTGGGTTGCGGCGAGATGGCGTGTTCTCCGGTTTCGTCCAGCGCGACTGCGCGCGTTGTGGCGACGGATAACCGGGGGCAAGCTGAATCAACAAGGCGGGGACATTGCTTTCCCGCTTTTTTTTGCGGGTTCGATACGCAACTAACGGTTTTTTTTACCATTCCACACCTTCAAATTCGTGGCACGCAATTTGCTTAGCTTAAGCAGGAAGGCCAAATAACGAGAACCAAGGACTTCAAACCATGCTCAAGCTCGCCATTCTGTTCGCCATCGTCTCCGTCATTGCCGGTTTGTTCGGCTTTACCAGCGTGTCATCGGGCGCGGCGGGTATCGCCAAAATCTGTTTCGTGATCTTCCTCATGCTGTTCGTCGTATTCCTTATCATGGCGATCACAGCCGGTTCACTCGTGCTTTAAATACACCATACCGTACTACGCGCTTTCTCGCATCGACCGCCAAGTGCGGTCGGATGTTACATTCGCAGACGGAGACATTCATTCGACCGCCCACCACATGGAGGAGCGCGGCGGCGGTGAGGCGATAAGGAGAGCGCAATGCATGCCATCGGCGCGACTTTGCGGCCGGAGCACTATAACGTCATCCATACTTCTCACGAGCGTTCGGCGACCTTCGGCCTGTTTTCGTCGATGCGTCCCGATTACGCCGTCCTGAGCAGCGCCGAACTCGCTGTCAAATTCGACGAAAGCCGGACGCTGTCGGCACACATGGGCTGCCGGTAATGGAAACGCTCTACGCGCAGATTGCCAACACATACAACAGCATGATCGCGCTTACTGACGCGAGCGGCCTGATCCTCCATTTCCTGGGCGATGACGATTTCCTCGCCCGAGCGCAAAAGATTGCTTGCGCGCGGGTGCGGTGTGGAGCATCAGGGCACGAATGCCAGCGGCACCGACCATCGCGTCGCACGAAGCACGTGACCGTGCACGGCGATCAGCACTATCTGCGCGCCAATCATTTTCTGGCCTGTTTCAGCGTGCTGATTCTCGATCCGCTTAGCAATCTGTCCGGCGTGCTCGATGTTACCGGCGATCGCCGCGGCTACCACCAGCACACAATGGCGCTCGTTAAGATGTCCGGCCAAATGATCGAGAACCGCCTGATCGCGGCGGCGTTCGGCAATGGCCTGCGCATCCATTTTCATAGCCGGCCCGAGTTCATCGGCACGTTGATGGAAGGCATTGCCGTTTCGATCTCAACGAGCATCTGCTCTGCGCGAAGCTGAAGCGCGCAGTTTCAGCTCGGCATCGAATTGCGTTCGCTGCGGGCGCAGACGCTGGATTCGCTATTCGGCTCAAGCAATCGACGAAATGATCGCGCGCGGGCGATCCGGCGACGCGTCTCGAACTGCACAGCGGTGTCGGTGTGTACGCAACTGTCGAGTTTCATGCGCGAAGTGTCACGCCGACTGTCTAGCGCGCCGCCGAAGACTGTCAAGTCCAGCCTCGCCGAACTGTGTACGGGTGACAGGCATATGTAGGACATCATTGAACGCGTGCGCAAGGTCATTGGCAAAAACATTTCCGGTACTGATCGGCGGCGAGACCGGCGTGGCAAGGAAATGCTCGCGCAGGCGATCCATCTCGATTCGCCGCGTCGCGCGGGGCCGTTCGTCGCGGCGAATTGCGCATCACTGCCGGAAACGCTAATCGAGTCCGAACTGTGCGGCTATGCGCAGGGCGCTTTACACGGGTTTGCCTCACGCGACGCCTATCCTGTTTCGCCCGAACGATGCCGATGGCGTCGATCAGGCGAAGGCGCTGCTCGCGCTTCTTGCCGAAACGACGCCTGCCGCTCGACTGAAATTTTTCTCTTTTTCAAACTAATCAAACGCTATGAACGCGCTCCGACAACCTCGCGTCTCACGCGGCTGGCTGGTGTTTTTGCTAATCACCGTCGTGGGACTATTTTATTACATGAAGTGGCCCTTACTACAACCGCGCGTTCGTGGCGGCGAGCCAGCATTCCATCGGCAAGTCGATTTTGATGGGCACGTCCGTTGCCACGCCTGCACCGTCGTGGCAGGCGGCGCTTGATTACGCGTTGGCCTACCGGAAAGGCGATCGATCTGGCAGGCGATGGATGGTGCTCAGCCTTCTGCTCGGCTCCGCTGTGCAGGCGCTGATTCCGCCGCGCTGGGTGGCGCGGGCGCTGGGCGGGCATCACTTCGGCAGCGTGTTCAACGGGGCTAATGTCGCTGCCGGCATGATGTGCACGTGCTGCGCGGCGCCGGTCGTCGAGAGATTGCGCGCGCGGGAAGCGGGGCCGGGTGCGGTCATCGCGTTCTGACTCGGCAACACGGTGCTCAATCCGGCGGCGCTGGTGTTCATGGGCTTCGTGCTCGGCTGGCAGTGGACCGGTGGTCTACGGCTGGTGCTTGGCGTGCTGATGGTGTTCGGGCTGGGCTAGCAGTGAACCGGATGGTCACGCCAGCGCAGGCGGCGACATCACGCGAGGCGCTGGCTCGTCTTGTCGATGAGGATGATTCGGGTACGGCTTTTTTCGCGCTGGCTGAAGATTCTCGGGCGTATGACGGTGCGGCTGGTGCCGGAGTACATCGTGCTTGTGTTGTTGCTGGGCGCGGCGCGGGCTTGGCTGTTTCCGCATATCGGACCGGATATTGTGGCAACGATTTTCTTTGGGTCGCGGCGTTTGCTGTTGCCGGAATGCTTTTCGTGATTCCTACCACTGGCGAAGTGCCGATCATTCAGGCAATGCTTTCGCTTGGCATGGCTT
Organism: Candidatus Burkholderia pumila; assembly: GCA_001045575.1. GTDB lineage: Bacteria > Pseudomonadota > Gammaproteobacteria > Burkholderiales > Burkholderiaceae > Caballeronia > Caballeronia pumila. The sequence continues at coordinate 8,433 of LELG01000005.1, read as the reverse complement.
GTGGGGCCTGCCGTAGCTTTGTTGATGACCTTGCCTCCGATTAGCGTGTCCTCGCTTGCCATCCTCGCAAAGTCCTTTCCGCCGAAGGTTTTGGCTTTTGTTGCTGTTGCGGTTGTGGTTTTTGGGATCGTGAGTGGGGAGATTGCTGCGGCGCTGTTCTGAGACTTTTGTTTTTTCGTGCAAGGCACTTCTGTTTTTTGGGTGTTGTTAGAAAGTAGAAAGACGCGACAACAGTGGCGCTTTACACGACAGGAAGAGTCTCAGTGAAAAGAAAATCCCGAGCTTGATTAACAACTTGAACGGCAGCGCGAACAACTTTGCGCCACGACCCCGCCGATCCAAAGCGCAACGAACCAGAACAGCTTCCTGGCTTTGGAAGAAACACCTGAAGCACCGTCAGTGATAGTGATGTTCATCATGCCGCACCTTCCCTCTGAAGACCCAATACCCCAACGTCGTATAAGCGATGATCACAGGCAAGATCACCGCTGTGCCAACGATGGTAAATAGCTGACTAGCACGCGGCGCCGCCGCGTCTCAGAGCGACACGCCTGGAAAGATCGCATCCGGGCGACATGCTCAGAATCAGCCCCGAATAGCCGAGAAAAACGAAGCCCAAAGCCATCATGAACGGCCACATTTCGTGCCGCGACCGAATTGACCGGCGCATCAGCAACGCGCACAAAGCGACCAGAACCGGCGCCGGCAGCATGCGATAGAACCAGCGCGACGCAATGCCTTCATCATTCAGTGGCGTTCCAGACACTGACGACGGCAATCGTCCCGAGCTGAAGCAAAGTCAACGGCCAGACGACGCGATACATCCGCCGCTGCAAATCGCCTTCGGTCTTGGCGATCAGCCAGCGCGCACCGAGCAGCGCATACGTGATGACCAGCGCCACGCCCTGAAAGAACGTCGCGCCGCCGAGCACGAGCCACGTTTCATGCCGTCCCAGACGGGCGCGACGGTGTTCATCATCACGTCGCGGTCGTGCTGGTCCGGAAAGAACGGAAAGAGAATGCCGATGCCGAGGTCGAAGCCGTCGGGCACGACGTACATGAACAGGCCCAACGCGATGATCGCGGCCCAGGCAATGGTGAGGTCCATAATCCTTAAGTTCTTTCGATGAACTGATGCGGCAGGCTCAGCGGACGGCGTGCGTTGCCATCGTGTGAACCGGGCGCTTCCGTATGCGATCCCGGCAGCGCGGGACCGGTACGCAGCAGCAGGTGGTAGATGCCGGTGCCGAACACGATCGAATATACGACTACGAACGCCAACAGCGACACGCCCACCTGTTGCGCCGTGAGGGGCGACACGGCGTCCACCATGCGCATCACGCCATAGACGACCCACGGCTGACGGCCGGCTTCGGTCGTAATCCAGCCCGCCAGCAGGGTAATGAACCCGCTCGGTCCCATCAGCAACACGAAGCGATGGAACCAGCGCGCATCGAACAGCCTGCGCTTGCGATGCAGCCAGTAATCCACGATCGACATCAGAATCATCAGCACGCCAAGGCCCGCCATCACGCGGAAGGTCCAGAAAATCAGCGTCGAATTCGGACGATCCTTTCGGGAACTCTTTCAGGCCGCGAATCTCGCCGTCCTAGCTATGCGTGATAATCAGGCTGCCGAGATGCGGAATCTGCACGGCGTATTTCGTGGTTTCGGCCTCCATGTCAGGAATGCCGAACAGGTTCAACGCCGTGCTGCCTTTCTTCGTTTCCCAGATGCCTTCGATCGCCGCAATCTTCGCCGGCTGATACTTGCGCATGTTGAGGCCGTTCGCATCGCCGACGAAAGCCTGGATCGGCGTCAGCACGAGCAGGAGCCAGCGCGCCATCGAAAAAATCTTGCGGATGGCGGGGTCGCGGCGGCCTTTGAGCAGATGCCATGCGCCCGTTGCTGCGACCACCAGCGCCGCGACGATGAACGCCGCAATCGCCATGTGCGCGAGCCGGTAAGGGAACGATGGATTGAAGACGATTGCAAACCAATCTACCGGCACGACATGATCGCCTTTGATGCGAAAGCCTTGCGGCGTCTGCATCCAGCTATTCGAGGCGAGGATCCAGAACGTCGAAATCAGCGTGCCTATGGCGACCATCAGCGTCGCGCCGAAGTGCGCTTTCGGACCAACCTTATTCCAGCCGAAGAGCATGATCCCGAGGAAGCCGGCTTCGAGGAAGAACACGGTCATCACTTCGTACGTGAGGAGAGGACCGGTAATCGGGCCGGCGAAACTGGAGAAGCCGCCCCAATTGGTGCCGAATTCGTACGCCATGACGACGCCCGACACCATGCCCATGCCGAACGCGACGGCGAAGACTTTCGACCAGAACAGGCACAGTTCCTTGTAGAGGGGTTTGCCGGTTTTAAGCCATGCTCCTTCGAGCACGGCGATGAAGCTCGCCAGCCCGATGCTCAGCGCGGGAAAGATGATGTGGAATGAGACCGTGAACGCGAACTGGATGCGCGCGAGGTCGAGTGCTTCGGTAGTGGCATGCATGATGACTTTCGCTCTGAAATTCGCGCGTATTTCGTCGATGAAAGATGCTGCGCGTTTGATTGCATATCAAGTTGAGACGAGGCGCAGATTAGTCCTATTTCGAGAAACGTGTTGCGATGCGTCAGGGAAAATGCAGCGTGCGCAAATGCCGCAGTTTCAGGCACTTACGGCACGCGGAAGCCTGATGGATGGAGGTTTTCGGGAAGGCGCGCGAAGCGAGGCGCCGGTGCACGGAGCGATTTTTGCGGCAATCGACCGCACTGCGTCTTGGCATGTTGTCGCAGGCGTTGGCGTCGTCATTCCGGCGCTCGCGCGGGTAAGAAATCGAACGAACTTTGACGCGCGATCGACATAAGCTGATCGGTCCGCGCGGGTAGCATAATGGGCTTTATTGCACGGCCAGACGCGCGGGCAGGACGGAGAACGGAATGCGCCTCGACGACGAAGCAGAAGGCCAGAACGTGGAAAACCGGCGCGGCGGAGGCGGCGGCTTCCGGATGGGCGGCGGGTCGATCGGCATCGGGACGATCGTCAACGGTGCGCCAGGTCCTGCAGCAAACCGCGCAGCAGCAGGCGCGGCCATCGGAACGCGCCGCCCCGCAAACGACGCGGGAGCGGTGTTTGTGCGGCGGATTCTCGGCAATACCGAGCGCACGTGGCAGCACATTTTCCGCGCGCAGTTCAATCAGGACTACCCGGCCGCCCAAGCTCGTCATGTTCACGGGCGGCACGCAGACCGCGTGCGGACGCGGCGAGACCGCCACGGGTCCGTACTATCCGGCGGATCGCAAGGTCTTATCGATCTTTAGTTCTATCACGCGCTGCGCGACCGCTTCGGCGCGGGCGGCGACTTTGCGCAGGCGTATGTGATCGCGCACGAGGTCGGGCATCACGTGCAGCACGTGCTCGGCATCATGGACAAGGTGGAAGCGCCTGCTCGCGGCTCTCGCGCGAGCAGGCGAATGCGGTCGGTGCGCGTCGAGTTGCAGGCGGATTGCTTCGCAGGCGTTTGGGCGGCGGGCGCTCAGCGTAACAACGCGCCGCTGATCGAACCGGGCGATTTCGAGCAGGGGCTGAACGCGGCGGGCGCCATCGGCAATGACCGGTTGCAACATCAATCGCAAGCGCGCGTGGTGCCTGAGGCATTCACGCACGGCACGAGCACGCAGCGTCAGCGCTAGCTGCGCCGCGGTTTGTCGACCGGTGATGTGCACCAGTGCGACACCTTCTCAGCGCAAACTTTGTAGAATCTTTCGCTCGATTGAGCCGCGCCATGAGTTAACGCGCCCCGATTACAAACGCTGACAGCCGATTTGTCGTAAATTTTTTTAAATCGCTGGTTTTCCGGAGCGGAGCGGGGCTCCGTGCATGTCTGCCACGCTGCACACGAAGGCATAACGGACGGACGCACTGACCGGAGCACTAAAGCCTCTCTCATGAAGCGAATTCTGATCGTCAAAGTCACGTCTCTCGGGGATATCGTCGAGACGTTGCCGGTTGTGGCCGACCTCAGGCGCGCATTTCTGTCCGCGAAGATCGACTGGGCCGCCGACGCCGCCTTTGCCGACATCATCAGTTGGAATGCGGGCGTCGACCGGGTGCTGAGCGCGCCGCTACGCAAGTTCAAAAAGGCCCCTAACTGGAACGATCTGAAGGAAATTGCGTCGTCTATCGGCGAACTGCGCGCCGAAAAGTATGACGTCATCCTCGATATTCACGGCGTCTACAAGAGCGCGATCATCGCGTTCATCGCGCGCGGGAAGAAGCGTTACGGCTATCAGAACAAGGATCTGGGCGAGCGGGGCGCGGCCTTCGCCTACAACCGCCGGTTCGATCCGCGCCCGCATACAAACGCATGGAGCGGCATGCGAGTGAGCGTCGCGGATGCGTTGGGCTATCAGCCCGACGAAATGCCTGACTACGATATCCGCTTGCCGACGCTCGACCATCCTCTTCTCATTCCCCAGGGCAAACCCATCGCCATGTTGTTCCATGCGACATCCGCCGACGTAAAGAAATGGCCGAAAGAGTATTGGGCGAACGTAGCTCGCTGGCTCATGGCACGCGGCTATGCAATTGCGTTGCCGTGGGGCACCGAACGGGAGCAGGGCGAAGCGCAGGCAATCGCGGCGCTCGTGCCTGGTGCGCTGGTTCTGCCGAAGCTGAGCGTGCTGGAATGCGCGCACTGGATCGAAGCGTCGGAACTCGTCGTCGGCACGGATACCGGACTCGTGCATCTCGCGCATGCGTTGCGGCGGCGTACCGTCATGCTGTTCGCGGCGACCTCGCGCGATCATTTCGGCGTAAGCGCGCTGGGGCGATCGGTTTCAGTCGGCGATCACGGCACCGCGCCGGATGTGTCGCAGGTTCTCGTCGCGATCGAAGGCGTGATGGCGCCGCCATCGTCCGATGGCTCCAGTCGAGCGTTGAACGACGCAATCGTCCGGTAGGCCACCGCGCATGGGTTTATGCGCATAAAATTTTTTAAGATAACTGGGGGCTCACGCACGTGATAAGTACGACCATTCGATATCGATAAAAAGGTTATTATAGCAATTTTTACCGAAGAGGACTTGAGACGAAAGCCGGACTTCGCTGGACGATTGCGAAAAAACGTTTAAAAACTATCCGCAAATGTCCGAAGATAACGTCGCTCCTGGGCGAGCACTCGTTTAGTTCGGCCCTTCTGATGTACCGATTGGTTCACCACTGGAATGGCCGATTCTCGCGCTGTCCGGCGCATTGCTTTTCGAAGCGGGCACGATCATCCCGGACGACGCCGCGCGAGCTTTCTTGTTCCAGAATTTCGAAGTATATCGCGCCGCGCAGGATGCAGTCGAAGGCCGCCAGCAGACCGAAGTGGTACCCGAAAGATCCCTGACGATAAAAGACATCTCGGTCTGGCGATCAGCGGGCGGGTCGGATTGCGCGGCAGCGGCACGACGAATTCGTCGATGTACGCGAGCCGCGTCATCGGTTTTTCGAAGTCCGCGCCGCAACGGCGAACGTTCGCTTTTCATCACTCAGCTCTGCAGATGTCGGGCGTCGGCCCGCTCATTTTGTCGCGCGGCGAGCAGGTCGAACTCGTCGCGTTGACGGGCAAGGGCGTATTCCGCTTCACTGGCACCGTCGATGCCACCAGCCGCGAACCCTTCAGTTAGTGATGCTATCCGCGCCCGGCGCGATCCGCCGATTGCGCGCCCGAAAATTCGCGCGCATGCCGACACGGCTCGCAGCGCACTTCGCGCTGGACAGCGCGGAAGAAGAGGCATAGCAGATCGCGCGCATCAGCGATATCAGCCCCTACGGCATGTCACTGACCGACCGCGCAATTGGGCGATCGTTTGCAGGTGTCGTTCCACTTCAACACGGACGGCATGGACGTTCAGGTTGATGCCGTCGCGCTCGTGCGCCATGTCGGCGCAATCGAACCGGCGACGGGCGTGGCTGCATACGGGCTGGAGTTCGAAGCGCTGGAGCCGTCGCAGCGCATCGCACTGAAGTCATTCATGGCTGAGCATAGTTAGCGCGATTTGTCATCGCGCGCGTGGCTCGGCTGTCCTGCGAGTTCACGCAGTCGGGAAACCGTCCGGAAACAGCTGTTCGATAGCCGCTTCGAAGTGCTGAATGGGTGCGGCCCCGCGCAAGGCGATGGACGGCGGCGGGTAGCTTCCGGACACCGCATTACGCGACAACACGGCGAACGGCACGCCACTCACACCGATTTTCCTAGCGAACTTTTCGTCTTCGATGATGTTAGCGTGTGTCTTCGCTTTTCTTTCGCACCGCCTCAGAAGCCGCCGTCGATCTCGATCTTGCTGCCATCTAAGAAGTGGGACAGGCGGAACGCGTGCGGATTCACCAGCGGCGTGTCGTTTGCCACGATGTCGGCCATCAGCCTGCACGCGCCCGACGTTTGAAATGACGGGCACGGCGTCCGGCGTGACATCGATATAACCGGCCCATTCCTGCTCGACGCGGAAAGCCGCGAGCGCGGGAAACGTCGCGCGGAATTCGTCGATGGCGGTCTGGTTGAACGATGCAACCGGCGCAGGATCGAGCGTGCGTACGGCTTCGAAAACCGTCGGACAATCCAGCGGCCAGCCGCGCGACCGGCACCATTCTTCGAAGAAACGTGCATTGAAACCGAGCTTGATCGCGCCGATCTGACTCTTCAAAGCAGGCAGAAATTTCGTGAAGAGTCGGAAGCTGTCGGGCGTGATGTTGCTATAGCTGCGAAACGCGTTTGCGATGGTATAGCCGCCGTCGAGCCGCTTGCGGTAACCGACCGTCTGATTGCACGCTGACTTCCGGACCGCCTTCGAGCGGCGAGATACGCAACACGGACGACCGCACCATCAGCTGCGGCACGTTCACGCCGAGATTACCCGCGAAAAGCCCCGCGTCCACGCGCCACCCGCGCCAACGACGCTCGTGCAGCAAATGCGCCCGTATTCGGTGACGATGCCACTCACTTTGCCGCTGCTCGTCTCGACGCCGCGCACGGCGCAGGGCGGCGGCCAGCGGGCACGGCGCGCTGAGGTTCGGTACGCCCATCGCCCGGTGTGTAGATGCCGCCCGCGAAACGATGTGTGGTCCCGGCCATCAGCGTGGCGGTTTCCTCCGGTGAGATGATGCGCTAATCCAGCGCGTCGCGGCCAACCAGGGCCGCGGACGCGTCCGAGCCAGGCTTCGTGGTCAGCGAGCGCTTTCGCGTCATCGGCGGCAAAGAGAATGCCGCAGGTGCAATAGCCGGTGTCGATGCCGAATTCTTCGTCGATCTGTTGCCACAGCCTGAGGCTTTCGAGGCTCAGTTCGAGTTTGCGCAAGTCTCGATGCGTCGCGCGGCACCAGTCCCAGTTGCGGCTCGATTGTTCGCCTGCAATATGACCTTTCTCGCACATGGCGACGGAAGGCCTGTTTTCGGCAAGCGCGCGTGCCGTGCTGATACCAATGATATCTCCGCCGATGATGGCGACGTCGACGTATTCGGGAAGCGTGCGGGTCTTTGGGAATGAGATCGGTGGTTGGGCCCATGTATGCGTTAGCTGGCGGTTTTTATGAGGTGGAGGGCGAGGCTGGCGGAGCGTGCCGCCAGCTCATTATTGACATATTGGTTCAGGTGGCAGTCCGCGCGTATGCGGCGATCTCCGCAAGCGTGCAGCATCGGCTCAGGCCAAACGATGAGCACTGCCGAAACGATTCCTCAATGCCATCGACATCACTGGCGAGTGCGCGCCATTCGCGCGTGTCCGAGTTGCCGTCTTCGATATCGAGCAAGCGCCGATTTGCTGCGCAGACCGCTTCCATGCGTTGAATGCAAATCGTGGGACGATGCTATAGCAAAGGGTCACGCTTGCCTACCTGGTCCAACGGCATAAGCAGATTGACACGCGCGCTGCGCATGATGAGTGCATCGGCTAGTCGGTTGAGCCAGATGAATTGCACTGGATTCGTCGAGTTGGATCGGAATACTTTCACTTCAGTGGGACAGCCTGCTTGTTGTATTGACGGATGTAGCGCATGAGCTTCTTGTCGAGATCTTTGGTGCTGTTGAATATCCAGCGTGTGATGACGTCTCGCTGCAACTTGAACAGGCCGGCATGAAGGCCGAAAGCCTGTAAACGAAGTCGACCGTCACGCTGGAAAAGGACGGCGAAGGCTTCTCGATCACCGCCTGTCAGCTCGATCTGAAGGCGAAGATTCCCGGTGCCGACAAGGCCGTGAAAGAAGGCTGCCCGTCCGCGTTTTTGCATGTACGCCCACACTCGTGGGTGCAAGTTCCACCGCAAGTTGATCACAGCGAATGAAGCGAAGCGCAACTGCGAAAGGGCGACTGATTGTGGGGAGGAAGCGTGAAGCGAAACTGCGAGCCGATGGACAAGGCTAACCGGATAAAAGGCGTTGCCGAACAGGGCGAG
>LELG01000487.1 GCA_001045575.1 Candidatus Burkholderia pumila | reverse complement strand
CGAGGGTACATCGTGAGCGCATAGCATCAACACAGAGTCGAAGATTTATGGCGTCAACATATCAGCACTGGCGCGGTTGATAGAGGAAGGCAAAATCTGACCCTTATCAACCGCAAAATACGAATACTCCAAAAATCCCGCTTGCGCGTGCGCTTGGTTTACAGGTTCAAGCCGAGATAAAGTTGCGTCATTGCGATGCTTCCTTCCCTTTCAGGTCGTAGCTAATATAATAGTAGTCTTAAGCGGCATTACGCGCAGTAGTTAAGAAAAGTTTCTTTAACACCCTCCGATCCGGTTGCAACCGGACTTGGGAGAAAGCTTAGCTTTTAGGAAGCCATGAGTAGCGATCCGAATCGCCCTGAAGACATGAAGCCCGCCGAGCATAGCGACAACGAAAAAAGCAAGCTTCCCGAACGCGGAGACGAAAACCGCAAGCAAGCACCGCCCGACCAGCCGGGCAAGAAGCCGGGTGAGGATGAAGCGCCGGTCGGCTGATACGAACCGAAACGCCGATGCGCGCGTGGTGCTAAGTAGGAACTAGCTTTTCCCTGGGAGAACGCCATTTCACCCGCTACCGATCCCGTACCCGCGCGCCAACCGTCCGCGCCGTCGAAAGACGATCCGAAACGCACGGTGTCGGCATCCCGATGCCGACAAGGCCTAGCCGCAACCGCACGAGCGGTCGCCGGTCCATTCGGACGACAACTGACCGCATCATTCACGATACGGCTTGACCAGATCCGCACAACGAACCAGACCGCTTGCACGCGTCGCGCCAGATTCGGCGGCGCGTGTTTCGACGCATTGGACATTGGAAGACGCTGTTGTTCTTCTGGAGCACGTACGTGTCTTTAGACAGGCCCGTGGTACGCGCTGCCATGGTCACGGCGGCAATCGCGTAGCCGTTCTGGATGAGATTGAACAGCGTCGTGTCGGCGATGCGCCATTGCGCGTTCACTGCCGATGATACATCGAGACAGCCAAGCAGAAGCGTCATGATGCGGCGTGATTCCACAGGCGAGTCTTTGTCCTTTACGAGGGCGATTAGATGATCCATCGCCCGTCATGTTCCGATCAAGCTTGATTACCCATGATCTGGATAGGGGCGGACCGTAAGGCCCGCCTCCTCCCACACCACCGTGCGTAAGGGTTCATACACAGCGGTTCGGATCGATTGATCGGCTAGGGAGGCAGTGATGGAAGACCGAGGGATCGCA
>LELG01000486.1 GCA_001045575.1 Candidatus Burkholderia pumila | reverse complement strand
CCCAGTTCGACCAGCTGGACTTCATGCCCGGCGAGGGGAAGCACAGGTTGATTATGGCGAGGGTGCCCTGACTAGGGTGCCGGGCACAAACCGCTACCGCAAGCCGCGGCTGTTCGTGATGACGCTTTGCTACTCGCGGCGCAGCTTCCGCCGCGTCGTATGGAAGTCCAGCAAACAGGTTTGGGCTGAGCTGCACGAGCAGGCCTGGCGCCACTTGGGTGGCGTAACGCAATACATCGTCCTCGACAATCTGAAGGAGGGCGTTGTCAAACTGGACCTGTACGAGCCAGAGCTCAATCCGGTGTATGCCGCCATGCTCGCTCATTACGGCGTGGTGGCGACCCAGCGCGCGTACGAGATCCGAATCGCAAGGGCACCGTCGAGAATGCGCTCCAGCACACCCAGGGCACGGCCCTGAAGGGCCGCCGGTTCGAGTCGATCGAGGAGCAAAACGCCTTCCTTGATCAATGGGAATCGAACTGGGCGGCCAGAAGGATCCACGGCAGTACCCGTCGCCAGATTCAGGTGATGTTTGATGAAGAGCGCCCCCATCTGCGTGCTTTGCCGGCGCGCAACTTCGAATACTTCACCGACAAGGTCTACATGGTCTGCGACGACACGTGCGTACGGGTAGACCACAGCAGCTATTGCCCCCAACCGGCTCCCATTGGCAGCCAGGTGCTGGTGCGCAAATTTGCCCGTCGCCTGGAAATCCGCAACCTCCAGACGCAGGTATTGTTGCGCACCCATGTTCTGGCCGACAGGCCGGGAACAGTGGTACTACCGCAGGACGAGCGACCGTTCAATCCCTTCCGGGAAACGCGCCGCATCCTGGCGCAGGCCAGGGCAATTGGACCATCGGCTGAGGGGCCTTTGCCAGCACCTGTTCGACACCGCAGGGCGAGTCGGCCAACGCAAGCTCTGGGGCATCGTCGGTCTGGTCCGGTGCTATCCCCGCCGCCTGATCGAATCAGCCTGCGAGATCGCCATGAGAGAAGGCGTACCCAGCTACAAGCATCGCCGCGGCATCCTCGTCACATCCAACCGCGTCGTCCAAGACTGGGGACGCTACCTTCGCGACAGCACCATGACCTCGACGATCCTTGACCGTTTCCTGCATCGCTCAAAACTCCTCGAGTTTGAAGGCAACAGCTATCGCCTCCGGGAAGCAGCGACCAGGCTTGCCGTCACTGAGGAATCCAACTCATAGTCCGCTGGCCCTGCCTGGGG
>LELG01000485.1 GCA_001045575.1 Candidatus Burkholderia pumila | reverse complement strand
TCGAGCAGCAGGATCAACCGCGCTTGCCTCACTTGGCCAACGGCCATCGTTCGGCGGCGCTGCATCGACAGCAGTTCTTCGCGCTCGACTTCACTCAGATTCATTTTGTCCATGCACCTTTAGATCAGTGCAATTTCATTGGTTCAATGGACTAGCGCATCCCGGGCCAGTATCGTCGGCTCTTCCAAGTCGCGCTGCTCAAAAGTCACTATAACCAAATCATCGCACTGCCGACAGTACGCTCGGTTTTGTTAATTAACGTATTTTCGGCCGGACGGCTCGCCCCGCTTTTACGCGTGAAGCGGTAATGTTAGTTTCAATTCTTACGCAAAATTGCATTTCTCGCTGCTTTTTAACAATTTAAAACGATAATCAACAAATACTAATTGCCGCCTGGTTGACAGCAGGTTTCTGGCAATAATTTCAGCGTTCGGCAGTACGGTTCGAGCGATTCTGGTGAGCTCGATATTTGTCATTCGACTTTATCCTTTGCAAAAGCGGCCGGTAGATATGCAGTTGAACGTCATCCACATCAGCGACATCCATTTTCACGAAAGCTCGAATCCAATTTCAAAGAAGGTAGATGCCATTTCGCAGGCACTCTTTCCGGTTGTTCGCGCGGTGGATAGAAATGTAATCGCCATTTCCGGGGATATTGCATTCAGCGGAAACAAATGCGAATATGCAATCGTCGAGGAGTTTATTTGCCGAATGCGCAAATTGCTTGAAAATGAAGCCGGCTTGACTGTTGACGAGATAATGACGGCGGGTAATCACGATTGCGTCTTGAAGCCAGTGCCGAAACTAAGAGAGCGGACGATTCAGTCAATTATCGCGAACCCTGATGACACCTTGGATGAGGAGGCTGAGCATCTGCGTGGCGGCGCAAGCTGAGTTTTTCACCTTCCTTGGCCACGTTACCACATTAAATCCGGTCCACTCGCATTCACTCTGGAACGAGTACGAAATCGAGCTAGGGAGCGTCTGCACAATTCGTTTCAGACGCGTGCGACAGGCGTGGATGTAGGCTCGACGGAAAACAATATGCGTTGGGAGCCCCTCTCTCCTCACCGCGCACGGCCTGTCGATGCCGAGGTCGGTCATAGTGATTTGAGCGGTGTTCTTTGCCAGCCCCGGTATCGCGTCTTCACGTAGCCAAGTTGTCCCTTGAGGATTCGGAAGGGATGCTCGACCTTCGCCCGAATGCTGCCCTTCAGTCGTTCGATCTTGTC
>LELG01000484.1 GCA_001045575.1 Candidatus Burkholderia pumila | reverse complement strand
CCATGTAATCTCACAATCTCTTCTGTGTACATCTTGGCCAGTTTAGACATGAGGTCCTTTACATTCATTGCCAGGAAATGTGCTGACTTTGTGAGTCGGTTAACGATCACCCAAATCGCGTCGTGTCCTTTTTGTGTTCAGGGTAACCCGAACACGAAATCCATTGTGATGTGCTCCCACTTTCACTCGGGTACTTCTAGTGGTTAGAGCAACCCAGCAGGTTTCTGATGTTCCGCCTTGACTTGCTGGCAATTCAAAATTTGGTGACATATTGCGCCACTTCCCGCTTCATGTCATCCCAGCAGTATTTCAATCTCAGGTCTCGATACATCTTAGTACTCCCAGGGTGTACATTGTACTTGGAGCAATGAGCTTCCCGTAACACCTCTTCCTTCAACTCTGAGTTTCGGGGCAAAAAGATTCGGTCTTGATATCTCAGGATTCCATCTGAGCCTATAGTGTATCCATGTAATTCTCCCTTCTGAGCTTTCTCCCGACGACGTCTTAAAGTGCTGTCCTGCTCTTGCACCTCCTTGACACGAGTCATTAACTTAGGTCGCACTATAAGATTTGCACATATCATCTTTCCCGTGGCTATCACCGACTTCCATTCACCCATATCTTGCAATAACTTCATCTCTCTCATCATCAATCCTGCAACCTGCACTTTCCGACTTAGTGCATCGGCTACCACATTAGCCTTTCCTGGGTGGTAGTTCAGGGTAAAGTCATAATCTTGAAGAAACTCAACCCACCTTCGTTGCCTCAGATTCAAGTCCTTTTAGGAGAACAAATACTTTAGACTTTGGTGATCGGAGTAACCCTCAAACGTTACCCCGTACAAGTAATGCCTCCACTTTTTTAGTGCAAAGACCACCGCCGCCAATTCCAAATCATGGGTGGGGTAGTTTTGCTCATGCACCTTTAACTTTCGGGTTGCGTATGCTACCACCTTTCCATGCTGCATCAGTACGCACCCCAGTCCTTCTTTAGAGGCATCAGTATAAACCACTAAGCCATCCTGTCCTTCAGGCAATACCAACACCAGTGCTGTGGTTAACCTATGCTTGAGCTCCTGGAAGCTTTTCTGGGCCTTGTCTGTCCATTCAAACTTCACTTGCTTACGGGTCAGGCTTGTCATAGGTCCTGCTATGTAAGAAAAATCCTTGATAACCCTTCGGTAGTATCCAGCCAGTCCTAGGAAACTTTGACCTTCAGTTACCGTTCTCGGT
>LELG01000483.1 GCA_001045575.1 Candidatus Burkholderia pumila | reverse complement strand
TCGAAATGCTCTACACGCTCTACACCATGCTTATCGCAGTCGGTCGACTCGTGCAGACGTGTTCCGAATCACTAGTCGATGTCCCTTACGTTGGGACGACCCGGACACGAGCGTGCGTGTCGCACTGAGGAACCCCAGTAGTGTAGCGAACGGGCGGTCGTCAGTATTGTGAAATCCTGCGCACGGCATGGAATAAACGTGATAACGCCCGCGGCATGGGGAATCTGCGCAGGCGCTTCGACAGCGAAGCGGCGAGAGAAAAACCGCTCACTTGCTCTGCTCGCCCGTCGCCGCGTTATTGCCGGTTTCGGCGGCCGGCGTCTTCTTGGTCGCAGCGGTTGACTTCGAGCTGCGGTGATGACGATGCTTCTTCGTCTTCGCCGACGCGGGCGAGCCCGTCGCGCTATCGGTCGTGGCCGAGTCTTTGCCCGTGCCGGTCGAGGTTTGCGCAAAGGCGCCTGCGGTAACCGCGAACAGGCCAGCCGTGAGGGCGATCAACAGTTTGTTCTTGCTCATTTTTCCCACTCCTTTTTTCCACAGAACACGATGATGAAAATTGCGAAAGCGCACACTAAAATAGCGTGGCGGCAATAAGCCAGAGTCCGCACGAAAACGGTGAAAGTCCCGGACCGCCGGTAGAATTGGCGGTTCCAGCCGCGCCATCCGGCGCGTCACACTCATCGTTCGGTGAACGCCATGACTTCGACCATCCGTATGACACTCAAACCGAATGAACACGACGTCGGCGGCCTCATGATGAGCCGCATGCTGCCCGCGCTGGCCGCACGCACGATCGGATCTTTCATCTTTTCGACCACATCGGTCATGCAACCTTCGTGCCCAGCAAGGGACTGGACGTGCGTCTGCATCCGCATATCGGGCTGGCGACGGTCACCTATCTGTTCGATGGCGCGATCATGCATCGAGACAGTGTAGGCTCCGTGCAGAAAAGATCGTTCCCGGCGATGTCAACTGGATGACCGCGGGACGCAGCATCGTACATTCGGAGCGCACGCCGGACGATGAGCGCGCCAGCGGCCAGACCATGCACGGCATTCAGACCTGGGTCGTGCTGCCGGTCAAAAGCGAAGAAGTCGAACCTTCGTTCGAACATCATCCGGCAGCGGCACTGCCGCAGATTGAGCGCGATGGCGTGACGCTGCGCGTGATCGCGGACACCGCGCTGCGCGTGACGGACATCGAGCCAGGCCTGTGCGGCGGCACGGAGTTTTCG
>LELG01000482.1 GCA_001045575.1 Candidatus Burkholderia pumila | reverse complement strand
AGCTCAATCAACCGCGACCACGGCGCCACTTGTCTCATCTGCTCCCCAAAATCCCGCTTGCGCGTGCGCTTGGTTGACAGGTTCAAGCCGAGAGGTTCAAGCCGAGATAAAGTTGCGTCATTGCGATGCTTCTAGGTCGTAGCTAATATCAGAGCATTCCTAAGCGACATTACGCTCAATAGTTACAAAGAGTTTCCTTAGCAAAAGAAGAAGGTGGATCTTCACGGGCCAACAGCATCGATGTGCCCAAGGTGGAAAATGGTCGCATTCTTCGGCAATCGGAGGATCTATAAATGAATACGACGTCATTTGGAATCGACATTGCGAAGAATTTGTTTCAGGTCCACTACGTCAATCGGAAAACCGGCGAATTCGTAAACAAGCCGATCAAGCGAGTGCAGTTCCTCGAGCACTTCACGAATCGCGCACAATGCCTGATCGGGATGGAAGCTGTAGCGGTGCTCATCACTGAGCGAGGCAGTTGATGCAGATGGGACACGAAGTGAAGTTGATGCCGGCGCAGTTCTTGAAGGGCGTTCAATATCCGCAACAGAGTGATGCGGTTGACGCGAAGGCGATCTGGCTGCAGTACAGCAATAGTGCAAGGCAGTGGCGGTCAAAACGGAGATGCAGCAGGCGGTTTTGATGATGCATCGGCAGCGTGAGTGGTTGGTCAAGTTCCGCACGATGCAGGTCAATAGCCTGCGTGGTATGCGCGCCTAGGTCGACGAACCTATGGGGAAAAGTCGGGTGGCATTCACCGAGGCGATTACTGACATATTCGCGCGCGTCGAGGAGCGACTGCTGCAAGTGTTGATCGGCCGTCAGAACGTCAGAACTGGGCGATCCAGTGCGAACGGCTCATTGCGCGTAAGTGCGTACCATACGACGATGGCCGGTTTGCGCGCCGTTGCGACAATGGCGCCGAGTGGGTGTTACAAACATGGACGTGTGCGAAGGCAGAAAAGGTTTCAACAGGTTAAGGTGGTGAGAGCAAGTTTGTTTGCGAGTAAGCAGAGCGACGGGTTCAGTACCGGTTTATCGCTTGTCAACGTCTCTGCCGGTTTCCCGAAAAATCCACAACGACGTGCAATACGGAATCGCGAAACGACTTCACTAGTCCATTGAATCAATGAAATTAAACCGATCTAAAGGTGCATGGGCAAAATGAATCTGACTGAAGCCGAGCGCGAAGAACTGCTGTGGATGCAGCGCAGCCGAACGATGGCCGTTGGCCAGGTGAG
>LELG01000481.1 GCA_001045575.1 Candidatus Burkholderia pumila | reverse complement strand
AAACCACGCATGGAAAAGCTTCGATTGGGATGTGCTAAATCGGCTATACGAACCAGGCATGATTGGCAACCCCGTGAACAACGCGAAGTCCGTTGTGCTCACCGAGGAGGGGCTGCGCGAATCCGAGCGCCTCTTCAATCAACTCTTCCCTTCCCCCTCTCAAGCAGCAAAGATTGATAATGAAACTAATTTATAATAACTCGTGACACTAGCGGTTGATCACCATTGGACGATGATTGCAGCGAATGCGGCTTTGATTCCGCTAGTCGCATCGGCGGATGAGTCGCTGCTCGAAGCGCCCGTGAATGTGTTGCGTTTGTCGACGCATCCTAGCGGTCTAGCGAGCATCATCGAAAACTGGCATGAGTAGCGGACGCATTTGCTGGCGCGCTTGAGGCGACAAATAGACGTGTCCGGCGATCCAACACTTATTGCCTTGCTAAAGGGAGCTGGAGTCCTATTCCGCGCCTGAGCATGCGACCGATCATGCGTTTTCGAACCCGATCCCGTTCTCGTGCCTTTGAAACTGTGCACGCCGCAAGGCATTCTGTCCTTCTTCAGCACGACCACGGTATTTGGCACGCCGGTCGATATCACGCTGTCGGAACTGGCCATCGAAACCTTCTTTCTCGCCGACGATTTCACAGCACGAGCATTGCAAAACCCGGTTGCTTTTTACGGACATCGAGCTTACAAAATTGAACCTTGACGTCCCGGCGTGGATCAATAAAGAAAGCAGGGCTGCGCGTATTTTGCGTCAGACCTTTGTCCCTTTGTTCTTTAACGCGCAACCTGGAAGGCAGCGATGATACAAACATTCGAACAAGTAATCGGCGGTCAGCGAATGCAGTTCTGCGCGAGCATTGCGGAAGGCGGCGGGCCGCAGCGCGTCATCATCAGTCAGGCGGATTCAGCCAAGTCGCTCGTGATCATCGAGGCGGGCGGGATCATCGGTGCCATCCGCGCCGAGGTGGAAGCGCCGGATTCCTTTGTCGCCGATGCGGTGCGCAAGGCGCAGCAGGAAGCGCTTATCGAACGCGCGCTCGAAATCGGCGAAGTGCAGACGACCAGTCTCTGACAGATCAGCATAGGGTACGGCTGTAGCACCGTGCCCCTGCCACACTACCCGGCATGGGGGTCCGCACCGGGCGGTTCGGGAAGTTGAGTTGAGGTTATGAGAGTCGAGGGACGCCCAGTTGATCAAAGTAAGCAAGGTTCAGCACGCTGTTGAGCAACTGCCCACTG
>LELG01000480.1 GCA_001045575.1 Candidatus Burkholderia pumila | reverse complement strand
CTTCATTGTAAGCGGTCGATTATCGACGTCTATCCAACGGTACTTTGAGCGAGGAGCCTAGGTGTCCACCTGATTGGAGGTGGCCACCTATGGCTGACAATGACTCAAAGTTAAGAGTAGTTCGGCAAAGCAGGGACGGCCGTCGCTGCTACGACGAAAAGGGCAAGCGAGCACTGATCGAAACGGCGTTACAGCCGGGCATATCGGCGGCCCGCATGGCACAAGAGCACGGAATCAATGCCAACCTGCTGCGCAAGTGAATTACCAAGTACCTGATGGAACGCGAGAAGGGCTTCTCGCCGGCTTTACAGATAACAACCACGACGAGCCGCCTTCGGGTGATGCCGCCCTCACGGAGGACCTCCGTCCGCACGTTGACGGCAGTGCCATCAATCGGCCTGATTCAAGCAAACTTGTTGTCGGTGTGACGTGAGCGTCCGCGTTCGCGCCAGTCGTTTCGATCCCGCCTGTGCCGACGCCTCCTGCGTCGCTAGCTCCGGCGATGGCGCTCGAACTCCATGTGCGTCTGTCGAACGGCGTCGAGCTTGAACTCGGTAAGGTCATAGCGAGTATCGACGAATTGACGACACTGGTTCAAATCCTGGGGAGGATGCCGTGTTCGGGTTCGACGACAACCTGAAGGTATATCTGCACCGCGATCCAGTCGACTTCCGGTACGGCATGAACAGCCTGTCGATTCTCGTCGAGCAGTCGATGCGACTAAACCCGATGGACGCCTCGCTTTACATCTTCGGAAATCGGCATCGTGACCGAATCAAGATCCTCGGTTGGGATGGTAGCGGGTTCTGGCTAATGGCGAACTAGCTGGATTCATACTGCAACTTCTATTCGCGGATCAGAGGGTTTTAGATGCTACGCTCGCTTGCGCCGCATTCGCACGATCCCATCGACTGCTGTGCTTTATTGGCGTGTTGGAATCCGGGACCTCATAGAGAAACGCATAATCGTTATATGCGTGTCGTTTGACAAGGCCGTATTCGACCCACCTGATGAGCGTTACGACGTGGATTCCCAGGCGGGCCGCAGCTTCCTCCTTCGTCAACATGCCTCGTTGCCGCAATCTATCGCGGCGGGATCGAAGTCCGTTGCGCTATGCACAATGTATGAGACGCGCAGTGCGTCGAACCGAATGTTGCTCTTACCTGGAAGGACACAACCGCCGGGGCGGATACCGCGATCATTAATGAGCGGCGCAATCTCAGAGCACATATGGTCATCGTTAATGAGAAACTTGTCG
>LELG01000479.1 GCA_001045575.1 Candidatus Burkholderia pumila | reverse complement strand
GCCGCGACCACGGCGCCACTTGTCTCATCTGCTCCCCAAAATCCCGCTTGCGCGTGCGCTTGGTTGACAGGTTCAAGCCGAGATAAAATTGCGTCATTGCGATGCTTCTAGGTCGTAGCTAATATCAAAGCATTCCTAAGCGACATTACGCGCAGTAGTTACGAAAAATTTCTTTAACGTTTCTTCAACAAATTGTGGTGTACGGCGTCATCCTAAAAATAAAAAGACGCTCGGCAGAACCGTCTTATTTCTTGAATCGATATGGTTCTCGCTTGCTCCGGGCCGCGAGCGAACACGAAAAAATCACCGAAGCGTAATTTCATAAGGCTCCGCGGGCTTTTTGCCGGCCGGGCCACAAGGCTTCCATTGTGGAATACAGGGTTTTCACAGGGGGGGCCGGTCTCGGCCTTCGCGCAGCTATCTATCACATTGTTTATTAAGCATTTTATTCACTTTGTGCGGCGCACAAAAGTCCTTGACATCATCGATAGGAATGCCTCTAAAATTGTTTTCATGTTGCGGCGCAACGAAAGCAGTTACATGTATCAGGAACACTTGAACGCACCGTCTACCAAACCACGACTCGCGTATTGATGGGTCGTCTATCAAAAGCCTGAGATGACGCTGTTAACCCCGGAGCAAATCGCCGCTGCACAGAAATCTCATTCGACACGCTGTTCGGTCTGACGAACAAGGCGTTCGAAGGCATGGAAAAACTGGTTGAACTGAATCTGCAAGTCGTCAAGTCCACGCTGGCCGAAGGCCAGGAAAACACCCAGCGCGCGCTGTCGGTGAAAGACGCTCAGGAACTGGTCGCTCTGCAAGCTAGCCTCACGCAGCTGGTCGCGGAAAGGTGCTGTCGTACGGCCGCACCTGTATGAAATCGCATCGGCTCGCAAGCTGAATTTGCCCGCGGCGCGGAAGCGCAATACGAAGAGCAGAACCGCAAGGTGCAAACGCTCGTCGACAACATTGCGAAGAACGCACCGGCAGGTTCGGAAACGGCTGTCGCCGTCATGCAGTCGGCCATCACGGCTGCCAACACGACGTATGAGACGGGTTTACAAGGCAACGAAGCAAGCTGTCGAAATTGCTGAAAGCAACTTCAACGCCGCTGCGACGAAGGCTGCTACGCAAGCTACGGAACAAGCTTCGCGCGTTGCGAAGAAGCCGGTTGCCTGAGTTTGACGCCGGGTTTTGCCCGGCAGCTTGCGTATTCGGCGCAAATCGAGCGGCGATTGCACGCGAAGGAAGGCGA
>LELG01000478.1 GCA_001045575.1 Candidatus Burkholderia pumila | reverse complement strand
TTGTAAGCCCAACTTTCATTGCCAGTTTTATAAGGCGGATCAATGTAGATGCAATTAAACTTGCCTTCAAATTCAGGCAACAAACTCTTGAGCACCTCAAGATTATCGCCGTGAATGATCCGATTGTTCTGGGTGTTCTCTTGCCTCTCGCCAGTTGCAGAGAAACTATATTTTTGTTCAGCAGGCGAAACGGTACATCATGGTGATGGTTAACCACTGCACTTTTCCCACCCATTGGAGCATTGGCATAAACATAAATCATTTTTCTTACGATTTTATAACAAGCTTCAACCAGCGATGTGTTTATCAAATTTAGTTTATTTTACTGCTAGCCTGCTTCTTCATCCCACTTTCGCAAGACAGCAAGCTTCTTGGCAATCTTGATCTCCAACCCTCTTGGCACTGGCTGATACCAGCCAGGTTCTTCTATGCCGTCAGGAAGGTAGGTTTCGCCAGCAGCATAAGCATTAGGTTCATCATGAGCATATCGGTATTCATGCCCATAGCCCAGTTCTTTCATGAGCTTTGTTGGAGCATTGTGAAGATGCACAGGAACCTCCCGGCTCTTGTCCTGCTTCACGAAGGCTCTGGCTTGGTTGTAGGCGTTGTATCCAGCATTGCTCTTCGCAGTAACAGCAAGATAGATGACTGCCTGACCCAACGCCAATTCACCTTCAGGGCTTCCCAGTCGTTCGTAGGTCAAGGCAGCATCATTGGCAATCTGCATGGCTCGTGGATCTGCCAAGCCAATGTCTTCCCAAGCCATGCGGACAATGCGCCGAGACAGATACCGAGGATCAGCACCACCGGCCAACATTCTTGTCAACCAATAAAGGGCCGCATCAGGATGGGAACCTCGAACCGATTTATGCAGGGCTGAAATCTGGTCATAGAAGTTATCGCCGCCTTTATCAAAGCGCCGACTATTAAGAGTCAACGCGTTCTGCACAAAGTCAGCATCAATCTTCTTGACCCCAGCAGCACCAGCAGCCGTTTGGCATTGTTCAAGCAGGTTCAAGAATTTTCTTGCATCACCATCTGCATAGCCAATGATGGTGTCCCTTGCCAGGTCGTCAAACTTCAATCTGCCAAGAGCTTTTTCTTGGGCACGAACAAGAAGCTGCTTCAGTTCGTCATCTGTCAGCGACTTCAGAACATAAACCTGAGCCCGTGACAGCAACGCCGAATTGACTTCAAAAGAAGGGTTCTCAGTGGTGGCACCAATGAAGGTCACTAGGCCACTTTCGGCATAGGGAAGA
>LELG01000049.1 GCA_001045575.1 Candidatus Burkholderia pumila | reverse complement strand
ATCCTCAAGGGACAACTTGGCTACGTGAAGACGCGATACCGGGGCTGGCAAAGAACACCGCGCAAATCACGCCGTTATTTGCGTTGGGCAATTTATGGATGATGCGCAAAGCGCTGCGCAAATCGTAAAGATGGCGCGCATGATGAACTTGATCTTCATCGACTCGCCGCGAGTCAGAACCTCTGGATGGATGGTATCGACTTCGTGACCGACCTCGGCATCGACAGGCCGTGCGAGGTGAGGAGAGAGGGGCTCCCAACGCATATTGTTTTCCGTCGAGCCTACATCCACGCCTGTCGCACGCGTCTGAAACGAATTGTGCAGACGCTCCTTAACCGACATCCGCAGCCACATCCGCAATGCTTTTCTTCGTGCGGGGTCAGCATCGTGCTGGCGAGCTGCATCCGCACGTGGCCTAAAAGCGCCAGCGGGGAACTATCCGCAGCGGGGAACTATGCGAATACGCAGAAAACGCGCGCATGTAAGTCGCGTGCGACATCGCCGATTCCTTCGCCAGCAGTTCAAGAGTCCATGGGTCCGCAGGCCGTTCCAACATCGCAATGATCGATGCGCCCAGCCGCCGCTTCGCCAGCAATGCCAGCACGCCCGCCACGTTGGGCTGCTCCGTGAGCCACGCGCGCAAGACCATCGTAAAAAGCGCAGTCGATAAAGCCGTGACGATGGATGGCGCGCCAATCTGCGTATCCTGCGACTCACACCGCACCGCATCGATCAAAGGCGGAAGATACGGCGCGGTTTCGCTCGAAAACCGACACATGCACGACGTCTGGAAACACATCGATCAGCAGCGGGCGCGGCGCGGTGAAAATCAGGTCCGATTGCAGCAGCATCTGCGGCACGAGCCCGAAATACGGAATCGTCGTCATGATGGGCCGCTGGATTGCCCGCGCGCGAGACCTACGTCGATCGGATGACGCCGCCCGCCGCTGTACGGCGTCGGCGCGAGATGCGCGGCCCGGGCGTAGCGGTCCAGCATCAGCGGTTCGTGCGCCAGCGGATGATTCGTGCGCATCAGGCAGACGAATACATCGGAGAAAGATCGCGCCGTTCGAAACGCGGTTCGGGCGTGCGCCGTTGTGGCGCGAAGAAGAAAGGAGTGTTCGAGTAGACTGAGCTTATTAGCATAGCTCATGCCTGACCGACTTACCGGTGCCCATGACGAATCGGCTGAGACCTCGAAAGAGGAACGGGACCATAGCATGTCGGGGTATGGATCGAAGTTGGGCGCCGCAGCCTGACGGTTGACCAGCAGGCAAGATGCGCATGGTGAAGACTAAATTGTCTGAATCCCAGTTTCCAACGACCACTAGGTAGGTGACGGTGAACGCGGCTGACACACCGTCTCGAGCGGAGCGAGGAGCACGGCCCTGTGAATCGCTGCCAGTCCGCCCGGCGTGGCCCCGGTCAGGGGATCAAAGAAACGAACGGGGGGGCACCTAAACGCATCGCGACTCCTCACTCGCGCAACTGCGGGATCGCCTAAACAGGACGGCTTGCCGGACCTGCATGACGACGGAGCCGCCATAGTAGTCAAACGCCCGGTGTAATGACCGGGACAGCCGCCGCAAGGCGGACGGTGCTGCAGTATAAGCAGGAGCAATCCTAGACGAAATCCACGGCGTCCGGGCGAAGGGCGGCAGTTCTGTAATCTCGATGGATCAACGGAAAGGAACTGCTGATGCAGACCGCTACTATCCTGAGACGGATCGAGAAGCTTCCGGCCCTGTCGCGGGCGGGTAAGCAGATCAATGGTCTCCACCGCCTCATGCGGTCCCGCTGCTTATATGATGAGCGGGCCTATGACAGGGTATCCCGGAACCGGGGTGCCATGACGCCGGGAGTAGATGGTCAGACCTTCGACGGCATGACGCTGGCGAGGCTGGATCATCTGGCTCAAAGCGTGGCGGATGGCCGTTACCGCCCTCGCCCAGTGCGGCGGGTCTATATCCCCAAGGGCAATGGTAAAATGCACTTATTGGGCGTCCCTACGGCGGATGATCGCATTGTTCAGGAGGCAGCGAGAATGATTCTCGTGGCGATCTATGAACCTGCGTTCTAGAAGCACAGCTATGGGTTCCGCGCGGGTCGCTCCTGCCACACGGCTCTCGAAGAGATCCGTAACACCTGGACAGGCGTGAAATGGCTGATCGAAGTGGATGTTCGCGGGTTTTTCGACAATATCGACCACGATATTCTGCTCGGCCTCTTGGCCCGGCGGATCGATGATTCATTGTTCATCGAGCTGATCGGGACAATGCTCAAAGCGGGATGTGTGGAAGACTGGAAATTCGAGCGAACCTACAGCGGCACCCCACAGGGCGGGGTCATCTCGCCTCTGCTCGCCAATATCTACCTTCATGAGCTTGACTTGTTCGTGGAGGAGATGCGGGCGAGCTTCGATAAGGGAGGCAAACGTCGGGCCAACCCCGACTATGTTTCCCAGTCACATAAAATCGTCGTGCTTCGAAAGAAGATCGACGCAGTCTGTGCCGAAGGCGCGGATGAGGCGGAGATCCGGACGCTCTTCGACCGGATCAAAGCCCTCAAGCAGGACCGGCAGAGATTATCCTCTGTCGATCCTATGGACCCCAACTTCCGCCGCTTGCGGTACTGCCGATATGCCGACGACTTCCTAGTCGGTGTTATTGGCAGCAAGGCGGACGCCTTTAGGATAATGGCCGATATACAGCGATTCCTCGCTGACCGGCTCAATCTGGAGGTTTCACCCGAGAAGACGGGGGGTCGTAATGCGTCAAAGGGATCGCCGTTCCTTGGCTTCCATGTATGCGCCTTCATTCACATTGCGCTCGGCCGGAACAATGGCAGAGCGTCCAAAGACCGGTGGGGGACGCGTCGCGTCCTCCGTCGTCGGCCTACGCGAGGGAACATCAAGCTGTAGGTGCCAAGAGAACGGGTCTATGCGTTTTGCAGGCGCAAGAAGCTCGGCAACCTCGACATGAGGAACGGCCGAGTGCATCCGCAGCTCATGGAATCCAGCGTAGCGGAGATCATCGTTGCCTATAATTTGGAGTTCCGGGGCTTCGCAAACTACTATGCGATAGCCGATGGCGCGAAAGCGTCACTCGACAAGCTCGAACTGGTCATGCTCAGAAGCCTCTTGACCACTGTAGCATGCCGGAGACGCTCGACGAGGCGCCAAGCCGAGGAATATCTGAAAATGGGGTCCGATCATGGTGTCACGACTATGAGCCGAGGTGAACCGCGTATCCATAAGATCTGGAAACTGAAGCATCTGATCATGAAAACGTGGGACAATCCCATCGTTGATGCCATCACGGTCGGCTCCCGCATTGCGGCCAGCCCGAACGATCTGGTGACCCGCCTCAGCGCCGAGCAATGCGAGGCTTGCGGCGACACCCCGATAGTCCGTTCGAAATGCATCATTCCAACCGCCTGAAGGATAAACGGCGCGACCAATTGACACCATGGGTGCAATCGGCACGATGACGCAGGACAATTAATTGCCCTGTGTCATGAATGCCATCTCGCGCAGCATGGCGGTCGGATGCCTACCAGAATGGAGAGCCGTGTGCATTGAAAGGTGCAAGCACGGTTCGGGGGGGAGGCGCTGGGACGTCCTCGAAAGAAGCGTCTCGCGTCTGTCTACCCTAAAAATTGGTCTAGTTTGCGACTATCAGATCGATTTCGCCTTCGTCGAGCATGCGCTCGTAGTCGCGCGTCGGCATGAAGAAGTCGTTCAGATATTCAGCTGCTGCGCGGTCTGGGTGAGAGGCTGCGCTCCTGCAAAACTTGCGCAGGACGCGGATGAGCCAGATATCGAGTGAATCGGCGGGATCGGTTATGGCCTTGAAGCGTTGGAAAACGGGCAGGCCGCTCCGAATGCCAGCAGCTTGCCTTCAAGTAGAACGCTTATCGCTTTTTAACGCCATAGCGCGTGCGCTATGCATGGCATTTCCCGGCCGATTTCCTGACTTTTGCGGCGGTTCAGCAGCCAGTTCGGCGAGCGCGCGACATAAAGCACCATCGGCAGCGTGTCCCTCGCCCCAGAAAATCTGATCGTTAATGACGAAGGTGGGCACGCCGAATGCGCCGAGCTCCACGGCGCGATCGTTGTTCGCGCGCAGCTTCGCCTTCACATCTTCATCGTCGATACGCGTTTCCGCATCCGGCATGCCGATGTGCTCGCATAGCGCGCGAAAGCCTTCCGCCGAAGCGCAATCGCGGCCCTGACGCCAGATGTAGCGAAAAATCTCGCGCACGACAGTGATATCGCCATCCGC
The DNA here is from genome assembly GCA_001045575.1 of Candidatus Burkholderia pumila. Lineage (GTDB taxonomy): Bacteria > Pseudomonadota > Gammaproteobacteria > Burkholderiales > Burkholderiaceae > Caballeronia > Caballeronia pumila. Next base: position 12,179 of record LELG01000049.1, on the reverse strand, counting down.
GAGCGCGGCGAGGCGCAGCGCTTTGTTCGGATCTAACGGATGCGCGGGCGGCATCTTGAACGGAATGCCGAGTCGCTCCGTGCGGAACAGCGCGTGCCGGTACATGAAAACGTGCTTCGACAGGATAGTCGTCGCGTGCGGCTGGCCCCAGCGTCGAGCAGCTTCAGCAGTTGCACCGGCACGAGTTCGAACGGCATGTCTGGCCACTTTTCATGCTGCTCCAGCAAGAGATACGAGAACGGCGAGATGAAATCGAAGAAAAAAATACGGATGATCGGAGCCGGCCGAGTGGTGCGTGTTCGAGTGGTGCGTGTTCATATTGTTCCTCTCCCTTGGCATGGCCGTGCGCGGGGGCGCGGGGCCATCCATCCATCGACTTTGTTCGTTATTTGAGATGCGGCTGCTTCGATATTACGTGTTGCCACAAAGCGCGCTTTACCTCATGCGTCGGCATGCGTTGCCGTGTCGTCCGCCTGCGTGTGCGCCGGTGCCTCCGTTTCATGCGCTGCGACCGGCGTCTGCGCGAGCCGCTGCCACACGAAGCCGATATGTTCGCGCAGCACGTAGAACTGGTCGGCGAAGGCGAGCGGCATCTTCATGCGGATTGACCGCGGTTTCGATAGCGTCGATGCGTTTCAGCAAGGCATCGCGCTGCGAGACGTCCGGCCCGCTGATCGCCTCGCGCTCGATGGCGATGAGCGAGCGCGCCATACCAGCGATAGATGCGTGACTTTACACGCCACCGTTACAAGCCGGGCACGAGTCGCAGGCCCGGAACCAGCACCACGATCAGCGGCACCAGCATGACGAGCACGCGGTCCGCGAGACTCACCACCCAGAACGGCAGCGTGGGGTACAGGAAGCTCTTGCCGGACTTGTAGTAGCGTTCGGCGTTATCGCTGATGCGGAATTCGTGGACCAGCGGCGCGGGAAATTCGTTCGCATGCTGAAGGATGTTCGCGCGGCTGTGCACCTCGCGTGCCGCTTCGATCAGCAAATCCGAGAGTGCCGGATGCAGGCTGTCGCGCGCGACGAGTTCCTCCGCCGTCGGCGCGATGGTATGCACCGGATGCAGCGGCAGATTGCGCGCGAGATCGAATGCGCCCATCGGGAATTCAATCATCGTGAGGAAGGGAAAGCGGCAGGCGTAGGCATCGGCCTGAGAAAAATCCATGAAGCGGATGCCGGACGTGCGCAGCAGCTTGGTCATCGTATGCGAACCGCAGATCAACATCACAACATCAATATGCCGTCGCAGTTTCGGTGCGGCAGGGCGGCGTGCAGGTCGGCTCGTTCGGGCGGTCGCTCGCGGATTACATGACGCTCGCCAACATGCTTCAGCTATGCGCATCGCTCGCGGTGGATGGCGTGATTGCCGGCGGCAATACGCAGACGCAGGCGAACAACGCGCTGACGGCGCTGCATCAATTCGGTTGTCAGTAGGACTCGGACACGCTGCACGCGCCGATGTGGGATTCGCAAGCCGTGCCCGCCGTTGCCGTGACCTATGCCGATGCGTATATGAAAGCGAGCGTGGTCGACAAGCTGTGCAACTTCAGCTTCGGCACCACGAACGCGGCGACCGGCGCGGCAGGCGTGACGCCCGTTGCCTCGCCGATGCTGACGGTGTTCGGCCTGGGCAACGGCTTGCCGCTGACCAATGGCATCAATCTCGTCTACAGCCAGGGCACGACGGGCGCGGCGGATCATCGGCTGGCGACGGCGGACGCGAGCTATGCGGGCGGCGACATGCATGCGCTCGCTATGGACGAGCGGCAATCCGACCATGACCGCGAGCGTCAATGCGAACCTGCGCGGCAAGCCGACGATCATCGTGCAGGGCCGCGCCGATGCGCTCGTGCCGATCAACCATGCATTGCGCCCGTATCTCGGCGCGAATTTGGTGCGGTGGCGGAGGGCAGCAGAGCCATGTCGCTGTAGGAGATCACCAACGGCCAGCATTTCGATGCGTTCCTGCCCGCTGCCGGATCGACACGCGTTTCGTGCCGGTGCATTGGTGCATTACTACGTGCTTCAGTCGTTGAATCTGATGTGGGCGTATCTGAAGAGCAACGCGCCGCTGCCGCCGTCGCAAGTGGTGCGGACGGCGGCGAATCTGCCGGCGGGCGATTGCGCAGAGTCCGGGCATGAATGCGATTTTGGCGAGCGCCGGGGTGGTGAACGTGCCGAATTGACTTCTACTGAACGACCGCAGACTTTGGCGGGTGGCGTCTGGCGCGGAAGCCGCCACCGCGCCAGACGCCACCCGCCTCCGCTTCCTTCTTCGTTGCCGCAACCGCATCCGACGCCTGGATCGCCGTCGCGGCCGAAGGCGTCTGCACGACGATCGGCGTAGACGTCAGTTTCGGGCGACGGCACGATCAGCGACGGCGCGAGCGGCTTGCTCTTGATGTCGTTCGCAGCAACCGGCGCGCTGCGTGGCATCGTATTCAGGTAATGGCTCATCAGGCTGAAAAAGCGATCGTAGAACTTGCCCGCCGGCACGGTTTCGCTGGAAATCTTGACCATCGCGTCGTTGTTCGAGCGGATCGGCAGCGATAGCGAACCGAGCACGCTCAGGCCCACGCTCGCCGACATATCGCTTTTCTTGAGCGCATAGCCATCCTGCACGGCTTTCACATACGCGATGCTCGTGTTCGTCGCGTTCTCGCCCGCCGTGCAGACGACGTGAAACGACACGACCACGTGCTGATCGGCGGCGGTGTGCTGGAAGGCATCGACGGAATCGGCCTGCGCGGTCGTGGTCAGGAAGCCTTGTGACAGCAAGGCGCGGCGTGCGGCCTCGCAGGTTTTGTTGACCGTGGCGTCGAAATTATGCGCGAACGGGCTCGGGCCCGAACTGAACAGTTCCTGTTGATAGCTCGGCGTGGTCGCCGAGCGTCCGCCGCACGCAGCGAGCACGAGAAGTCCGAGCGAGGTTAGAGCCAAACGTGACGATAAATTTGGGCAATTCAAAGCAGATGAAGGCGGCAGACCGAAATTGTAGGGAGGCCGGGGTGGCGGATGAAAAAGCGCGCATCGGAGCGGCGTATCTTTCACCTTTAAACATCTGATCAGCAAGCGAAAAGCCCGGCGCGCGGGCCGGGCTTCGACTGCAGAGGTGAACTTGCGGATCTTTACGGACGATCGAAATCGACCGCATTGGCATCGGCTTTGCGGACGCACGATACGGCTCAGAAAGCCATGACGATGCGCGTTGCCGGACGCCGATGCGCCTTCATCGCTCGCGCCACCGCACGTACAACGAAGCGGCTGCGCCTTGCTGCGCGTTCACACGCGCTTCGGCGGCCTGGATGTTGGCCGGATAGGTGGCTTGATCGCTGGCCGGGTTGTTCCCGCGCGTTCGAGTTGAGCGAGCTGCGCCTTCATTTCGGCGCGGCTGACAGGGAGATTTTCCTGCGCCTGTGCGAAGGCCAGAACGATGGACTTGAACATGATGAACCTCCCTCCTTGTGCTGATCTCGGGGAACGTTGCGGGTGAAGGATTTTTCTCTCCACTGCTTCGTCGTTGAGATGCAGTCTAGGTTTGGGCCGACCTGAAAAAAACTGATGCCGAGAAATCACTTTTGATGATTTGACATTAATTCAACCAATTGAAGGTCAGATGCTCATTGTTAAAATATTATAGAATGCGCCCATTGCGGGCGCATCGGCTCAATTTCAAGAGCATGGCGGCTTCGGGCTTTCCCCGTATCCGGCTCCTTGAAATTGTCAAAATTGGTCCATATAATGGGCACTCAATGCACGAGAGTGCTAACAGATTGCCCTCCAGCCTTACTGGATGGACGGGTTATTCCGCGTTTTCAGTCTCAATCAAGAAAGGAGTGTGTATGAACCTTCGTCCTTTGCACGATCGCGTCATCGTCAAGCGTCTGGATCAGGAAACTAAGACCGCATCGGGCATCGTAATCCCGGAAGCCGCGGCAGAAAAGCCGGATCAAGGCGAAGTTCTGGCCGTCGGCCCGGGCAAGCGCGATGACAAGGGCACGCAAAACGCCCTCGACGTGAAGATCGGTGACCGCGTTTTGTTCGGCAAGTACGCCGGCCAGACCGTCAAGGTCGACGGGCAGGAACTGCTCGTCATGCGCGAAGAAGATATAATGGCCGTTCTGGTCAAGTAAGCATCCTTCCTGCACGCACGCACGGCTTCGCGCGAACGTCTGCGGCGAAGCTGGAAAACTGAATCGAATCAAGGAGTTTGCACATGGCAACTAAAGAAGTCACTTTTGGCGATTCCGCACGCGCCAAGATGGTCGAAGGCGTGAACATCCTGGCCAACGCGGTCAAGGTCACGCTGGGTCCGAAGGGCCGCAACGTCGTGCTCGAACGCAGCTTCGGCGGCCCGATGGTCACCAAGGACGGTGTCTCGGTCGCAAAAGAAATCGAGCTGAAGGACAAGCTCCAGAACATGGGGGCGCAAATGGTCAAGGAAGTCGCTTCCAAGACCAGCGACAACGCCGGTGACGGCACGACGACGGCTACGGTTCTGGCCCAGTCCATCGTCCGCGAAGGCATGAAGTATGTCGCGTCGGGCATGAACCCGATGGACCTGAAGCGCGGTATCGACAAGGCGGTTGCGGCTACCATCGAAGAACTGCGCAAGATCAGCAAGCCCTGCACGACCAACAAGGAAATCGCGCAAGTCGGCTCGATTTCGGCGAACAGCGACAAATCCATCGGCGAGCGTATCGCTGAAGCAATGGACAAGGTCGGCAAGGAAGGCGTCATCACTGTCGAAGACGGCAAGTCGCTGCAAGACGAACTCGACGTCGTCGAAGGTATGCAGTTCGACCGCGGTTACCTGTCGCCGTACTTCATCAACAACCCGGACAAGCAAGTTGCTGTGCTCGACAACCCGTTCGTGCTGCTGCACGACAAGAAGGTGTCGAATATCCGTGATCTGCTGCCGGTTCTGGAACAAGTCGCCAAGGCTGGCCGTCCGCTGCTGATCATCGCTGAAGACGTCGAAGGCGAAGCGCTCGCTACGCTGGTCGTCAACAACATCCGGGGCATTCTGAAGACCGTCGCCGTCAAGGCTCCGGGCTTCGGCGATCGCCGCAAGGCCATGCTGGAAGATATCGCTATCCTAACCGGCGGTCAGGTTGTCGCGGAAGAAACCGGTCTGACGCTCGAAAAGGCAACGCTGGCTGAACTGGGTCAGGCGAAGCGTATCGAAGTTGGCAAGGAAAACACGACGATCATCGACGGCGCAGGCGAAGCCGTGAACATCGAAGCGCGCGTCAAGCAAGTGCGCAAGCAGATCGAAGAAGCGACGTCGGACTACGACCGTGAAAAGCTGCAAGAGCGCGTGGCCAAGTTGGCCGGCGGCGTGGCAGTGATCAAGGTCGGCGCTGCGACCGAAGTCGAAATGAAGGAAAAGAAGGCACGTGTCGAAGATGCACTGCACGCAACGCGCGCGGCTGTGGAAGAAGGCATCGTGGCTGGCGGTGGCGTTGCGATGATCCGCGCTCGCAAGGCAATCGACGGCCTGAAGGGCGCTAATGCTGATCAGGACGCTGGTATCAAGATCGTTCTGCGTGCAATGGAAGAGCCGCTGCGCCAGATTGTCACGAACGGCGGCGAAGAAGCTTCGGTCGTGGTGGCGGCAGTTGCGCAAGGTACGGGTAACTACGGCTACAACGCGGCAACCGGCGAGTACGGTGACCTGGTGGAAGCCGGTGTTGTCGACCCGACGAAGGTGACGCGCACGGCGCTGCAAAACGCGGCATCGGTGGCGGGCCTCCTGCTGACGACCGACGCAGCCGTTGCTGAACTGCCAAAGGAAGATGCTCCGATGCCTGGCGGCATGCCCGGCGGCATGGGCATGGACATGTAATCTCGCGTCAAGCGAATCACAGGCGCGGGTCTCAAAAGAGGCTCGCGTCATGCCAAAGAAAAAACCGTAGAAATGCGGTTTTTTTTATGCTCGGACTATATCCTCGCGCAACTTCTGCGCAGCCGCTTTGTACTTTGTAATAGGAGGTCGGGAGAATTCGGTGCGATAGCCGCTTCATGCGGTGCTCTCGATCGCACGGTTCACCTCGTGCAATTTCTCTGCAGGCACACGCAGCGTCACCATCTGACCGATGCCCATCATCACGTACCACGACACCACCTCTACACTCGGCGGCGAAAACTGCCTGAAGTAGCTTTGCTCCTTCAATTGCTGATTGATCTGCGGCAGCGTCTTCGATTCATCGTGCAGATGGTCAGCAGAAACGTGCCGGCGCCAACGGGCGCGGCGGCTTGCTGTGCGGTGAGCAGACGTGGTCAAGGGCAGAAGACAAGGACAACGCGGACGCGGCGAGCGTAGCCGCGAGCAGTTTGTGCATCGAGCAATCTCCCAAAAAGCTTCAGACCTTGTGACGAATCCGCAGCTGTTCCATCAGATGCAGCGCGTTCGGCTGTGCGTGACTTTCGGCGGTGTTGTCGAAAACGCACCAGACTTCGCGCACGTGTGGAGCGCGCGCGACATCGTCGAGATAGGTGTAGTTGTAGGAAGATTTATAGAGTTCGGGCGAGGAGCGATGTATCCGCGCGATGCTTGATCTCGCGCTCGTCGGGAATCGGATCGGCGTCCACATAAGCGATGTGTTGCGCCTTCAGCCGCGCCGCCGCGTGCGTGGTGAACCACGCGGATGCCGCGCCTCATACGCGATAGGCAACGCCATGCGTTCGCGCAGCGTCGCTTTGAAGAAAGATGCGGTGGCATCGTCATCCAGCGACAGGCTGAGAGCGGCAGTTGCACCAGCCAGCAACCGAGCTTGCCGCCCAAATGGCCTGCCGCTGAGAGAAATTCGTTGATGAGCGCTTCGAGTTGACTGCCACGCATGTCAGCACGCGGGAATAGCGCTCCAGGTGAAAGCCTTCGCCGGAAAAGCTCGCAGATACGGCACTCGACAATCTCCAGCCCGCGCAGCCGATGCGGATCGCGCCTTGTGGGCCGGGCTTGTGTAAGTGAGGCAATCGGTACGATATGCGTTCTCGAAGCCTCCGTCGGTGTTAATGCCGCGCTTCTCCGGGCAATCCCGTTGGTTCATCCGATAAACCGGACGCGTCGTTGTCGTCGTTTGCGTCGTTCGAGCGCGCCTAGAAAAACCGGTGGGAGATACGCGCCCATACCCGGACAAAACGCGGCTGATTCGCGACGGTGTCGGGATCGAGGCCGATGATTTCGTCGCAACTGGCCGAGTCGTGGGGCGTAGCCAGTGAGAACGGTTGCGCCGTGGCAAGCCCATGCTGGCGAGCGTCAGGATATCGGCCTGCACGCCCGAGCCGCCGGTGGGATCCGAGAGGCCGAAGGTCAGAACGATCGGAGGGGAGTCGTCGGTCATGGCAAATGCGATATGTGTTTTTAAGTTCGATTTGGGAAGAACCTGGACGGCATAGAACGCGGCGAAGCGCTGGCAAAGACGTGCACGCCGCTCAGCACGTTCGATCAGGTTCGATTATGCGGCCTAACGCGCCTCATCTTGCCATCTTTCCGCATTTTTCCAGTGCATGATTAAAAGGGCATCGAAACGAAATGTTGCAGCGGGCCGGCGGGCGGCTTGCTAGGCAGTGAGACAGCAACACGGTACCATCTTGTCTTAATTTCAATCGATCATTTGATGCGGCATAAGTATGGAACACAGAAGCTGGATGTGCCTGATCTGCGGCTGGATCTACGACGAGGAGGCGGGATTGCCTGAGGAAGGCATCGCGCCTGGCACGCGCTGGGAAGACGTCCCCATCAACTGGACGTGCCCGGAATGCGGAGCCCGCAAGGAAGATTTTGAGATGGTTCAGATCTGATTTGCATGCTCACGCGCGCCGCATGATTCACGTCATGCGGCGCGCGCCTTTTGTGGATTGCCTTTTCGTAAGTGCGTCCGCACGTGCGGGCGGTCAGGGCCATCGTTTCGCATGAGTAGTGTTTTGATCGGCAGGCTGGCACATTCGATTCCCGCTCGGGCGTATTAAAGCATACGCTTAATGGCGCCGGATCACCGCCTGACGGATGAAGCGCCGGCCTGTCTGCCGCCCGGCACAGTTCAACCGCCTGCGACATAATCATCGTGCACGCGACCAAGCCTATGAGCTTTCAATATAACTTCTCGCCCCGATCTGCCCGTTCCGTTTGAAGCCTTGCTGAATCTGCGCGGCGGTTCGGTGCGGCTTGCCGAAATGGCGCTCGCCTGCCCACGCCTTCCAGCGCCACCGCGAAACCGCCGCCACCCTGAGGCGCGCGATTTCCACGCGGTGGTGGAGGAATGTGCGCACGCTCCCCGCTGTGCTTCGAAAAGCGCCTGGTAACGGCGGATCGTCTTGCGGTCGACCCCAGTGAGCTCATGAATCTGGCGCTGGCTCGCGCCGCGCTCGAGCAATGTGAATATCGTGCTTCGCAGATGCTGCTTCAAGACGTTCTATATGAACGCGACCCGTTCGAGCAAGCCCTCGCGTGTTACAACATAACAGGATTGGTCGCAGCTCTAAGCTCTATGTTCGGGCTTGTTGCAACGTCAGCGCTGCCGCCCACTATGAAATCCGCTGACCCGCGCCTCATTCACCTCGCGAGCTCAAAGCTCTTCACGTCTTTCAGGCTTGGCGGGTCGCGGTCCTACCTGTGTGTCATCACATACGATTGCCTGCGCAACCTTCGAAGCTCGTACTTCAATGAATGTCATTCTCCAGCATGTTGCCACTGCTCGCATTACGTTGGCTTCACGCTCACGTAGTCTTTTCGGTAGGGCCCTGTTATGGGCCAGGACGGCCCAGATCGTGCGCGCCATCTTGTTGGCTCGCGCCACGGTCACCACGTTAGGCGGTCGGCGTTTGCTGATTTGTTCCAACCACATGCCCGGCTGCTTTACATGGGTTAGCACGCGGCGGGCGCGCCATGGATCAGGAGCTTGCGCAGATACGTATTACCGAGCTTGTTAATTCCGTGCAGCCTCACTTTGCCGCCTGTTCCCGTCTGTTTAGGCGTCAATCCTGCCTATGCCGCAAATTCTCGACCTGAACGGAAAGCCTTAGGATCAGCTATCATTGCGACAGCCGCCGTGGCCGTCAACAGTCCGACGCCGGCAATCTCGCTGATTGCCTTCACAGACGGGTCATCCTTTTTCCACTCGCGCATGCGCCGCTCGATTCTAGCTATCTGTTCATCCAGTTCCGACAGCGCGGTCCACTGTTCCCGCAGTGTGTCAGTGAGCGCAGCCGGTAGCCGGCTCAGCGACCCGGGCCAGCACTTCCGGAATCGCGCTATCTAAAGCGCTCCGTCCCTTGCCCACCACTTCACCGTATTCGGTCAGCGGGCCACGCAATGCGTTAATCTGCACATTATGGGCAAAGGAAGAAGATTGCAGCCATGTATTCGGACTTTCCATGCCGGGCCATAACCCAACCGTCCCTGATGGAATACGCTGATCGACTTCCCAACACTGAATCGCGTTCCGTTGGCGCTATGGTAATAGCGGGCTTTTCCGATCACGGTCCAACCTGTTTTGCCATTACTTAACGAAGCCTTGACAGGCACGATGCATAGCGAGCATTGCTTGTTGTTCTACGTTCTTGACAGGTACATATCGCATGTTCGGCCTGGCGACGGCTTCACAGATGGCCTCTGCATCAGCGGCGTCGTTCTTGTTGGTCTCTTTACATACGGCTTCACAATGGCCAAGCGCCTGCATCTGGCAAGCCCCAATAGTGAGCGCCGCCGCATGCTTCCATCCCAATGAGGCATGCCTGCCGGTTCGTGAAGAACTCAATCATCTGGTTGCGCTTGAACTGCTTCTTCAAGACGCATTTGCCGTGTTCATTCACACCGCGAACCTGAAACACGTTTTTCGCTAGGTCAATACCAATGGTCGCAATCTTCATGGCCGCGCCTCTCAGTCAAGTGATGACGCAGCCATCTTGACAGACATCGCGTGCTAGTCAGGTGGGGGGCGTCCATTCCATTACTGAAAGGAGGTCGTCATATGGCTGCATCAATCCCGCTGTCGAGCGGCTTCACGAACTACGGCTGTTCGGCCTGGCGGCGGCACTCGCCGACTAGCAATCACAGAGCAGTATTGACCAGCTTGGCTTCGAGGAGCGCCTCGGCCTGCTCGTCGAGCGCGAATCGCGTGGAATCGCCGTTCGATTTGCGACGAATACGCACAAATGAAGGTGGCTTCGCCCTGACGGGTCAGCGCTTGCAGGAACCGGCGCTATAGGGGGGTGTCAATGTACGAAGCCCATCGGTCCTGTCTGCGGCACTGACGCGGCGTTCGCCTTGTCGGCTACCTGGAATGCTGAGCCAGCCGTATTATCCGCGGCGAAGCTGCCCGGCGCTGCACACTATCGACGCCCATGCAGCGGGCCAGTTTGTCGGCTGGGGCAAGGGAATGGTTTTTCCCGCGCCTTTCCTTCGGCCAGAACGGCGTGCCGGAAGGCAGCATACCCCGGTCAGGGCCGCAGTCCGCGAAGGTGGGGGTCCTTGCATCGCCTGTGCGGCAAAATCTTCGGCGTTCATCGAGTACGCACATCTTGCGGATGTTGGTGATATGTGCCAGTGCCGTTTCCCGTGATGCCGGTTGCACAGAGGGCGTTGGGGGCATTTCGGTGCGCGTCAGGCCGTGAGACGGGGCGGATTCCTTACGGCTTGCCCACTAGCGAAACTCGCCTTCAAAGACCCACTTCACCAAACCGAAGAAGTAAGCGACGACATTGCGTACCGTGTCGCCCTGGCTGCGTGTGTGCCTGCAATTCATCCAGAACTTTCTGACGATGCTGTGGCGGCAGCCGCCGCAAGGCCGTCAGCACGTAGTGGTGCTGATCTGCCTTGACGTCGTCCAGGGGGCAACACAACCAGCACCGATGGCGAGGCATCATCCGTATTCGCGTACGCGCGGTACGTACGGTCTTGCCCGACCGTCATCGGGTACGCCTTTGCGTTTTGCTGGCGGAATGGTCGGATACCGTCTCGTGCTCTGACGACGGACTCACTGGCGATGGCGGCATCGGTGGCGGCAAATCATCGTCATCGTGGTGCTGCTCAGGCGCACTTGCAGCAGGGATTGCGTAAGGGTTGCCTGGATGTGATGGCAACCCGATCTACCGGTTGATGGAGGCCTGGAGAAACGCCGGAAGACTTGCGTCAAGAGCGCAAGCCTGGTGGAAGTCCAACACGCTTTAATGCACCTGATACAGCTCGCTGAGTACATGACCGGTCAGGGGATCACGATGTTGTCCCACCAGACTGATCCAACCCGTCAGCCGAAGCACGATGATAACGCGCCAGGCCGTCTTATATCCCGCGCGTTGTCCCACAGGCGTCGAGGTGAGATAGCGGCGCAATTGTCCGAGGTTCTTGGCCAGCGGGCTAATGCCTTCGGCCGTACGTAAATGCGCAAGACCTGCCAACCATTGCGCTCCAGTGGCGTGAGGCGGGCATCGAGCGTAAGCGAAACCGGGGTGGTGAACAAGGCTTCTTGCCCCAGCGGAGTGGGGCAGGTGTGATGGTCGGTCACAAAATATAATCTCTTCTGGGTAGAGGACCACATCGGCCCGTTTCCTGCATCTCATCGCATGCTCATTTTAAATATTATCCCACAATGCGGTCTGTACCACAACCGTGTTGATCCGGCTTCTACCGCCTTGGCATCAGTGACCGGACAGATTTATTGCTCGAAGCTTGTGACCCGGCTGTTCCATGTGCGATGTACATGTCCCTGCGAAAAAAACAGCGATTGGAACAAGCGTGCCAGAAAACTCTTGCCAAATTGGCTCAGGCAGTATATACAATACAATCCGCCACGGAGAAAGAAGGTGTGTCCAGAAACTTTGTTGAATCAGGAAGATGCGTGAAAAACAGTGGTCTCGTTTTCCGCTCCAGTCAAAGGGGGAAGCCCAGCTTCCCATGTGAGTTTGGCGTCCGGAAGCATCGGAAGGCGGCAAGCTCAAACCGCAAACGGCGCGGTAGCAAAGCGGTTATGCAGCGGCCTGCAAAGCCGTTTAGACCGGTTCGACTCCGGTCCGCGCCTCCAAGATAAAAACCCTGACTCTGAAATGCAAAGTCAAGGTATGTCTGAGCGCGGAGCGGCTGCGCGGTTCAACGGTATGCGTTCCAGGAACGACACTCCTCAGAATCAGTTGGTAGAACTTGTGGGGTGGAGTAGTGCGGATTAGCGGAG
>LELG01000477.1 GCA_001045575.1 Candidatus Burkholderia pumila | reverse complement strand
ATACTTAATAGTAATCTTATTCACAGCACGACAATCAGTACACATTCTCCACTCACCATTCTTCTTAGGAACCAAAATCACAGGAACTGCACAAGGTGATAATGATTCACGTACCTGGCCCCTAGAAAGTAGATCATCAACTTGGCGTTGAAGCTCCTTTGTCTCAGTCGGATTGGATCTATATGCTGGTCGGTTGGGGATCACAGCTCCAGGCACAAAATCAATTTGATGTTCAATTCCCCTTGATGGTGGTAGTCCATGTGGTAACTCTTCGGGGAATACATCACAGAAATCCTTCAACAGTTTAGAAATCTCAACCGGAAGGTTGGATGGCAAATCATCATTAGTAAAATAAGATTCTTGATAAATCAAAAGTACAAGTAAACCATTACCTTGCAAAGTTCGATTTACGTCTCTAACTCCAACAAATAAGCTCATCTTACTTTTACCTTTTGATGGTGGTTTGCGCATGATTTCTTCAACTTTCTCAGCTTCTTCACTTACCTTAGGCTTTGAAAGCAAAGGTGTTTTACGCTCCAAAGTATTCTTCTTCGAACTTAACTCTCCTTGAGCTTGTGAAGCAGCTTTCTTCTTCTCAAATTCTTCTTTTAATTGAACTTGACAGTCATAGACTTGAGAAGGGGTCATAGGCAAGAAAGTAATTTTACGATTATTGAACATAAAGGAATACTTGTTACTTTTACCACAGTGAGTAGCATCTCGATCATACTCCCATGGGCGTCCTAGCAGCAAGTGTCCAGCTTCCATTGGAACAACATCGCAAAGTACCTCTTCACTATACTTACCAACAGTAAAAGTTAGTCTGGCTTGAGCAATAACTCTTACTTCTCCACGATCAGATAGCCATTGTAGTCGATAAGGATGTGGATGCTTAACAGTGGGCAATCCAAGCTTTTCTACAAGCAAAGTAGAGACTACATTAGTACAGCTACCACTATCAATAATCATCAAACATACCTTCTTGTTAATGTAACATTTGGTATGGAATATGTTTTGGCGTTACAACTAATCTTTTTGAATTAGCTTCATGCTCAAAGATCTCATCGTGATGCACAGTCTCTCATTCACTGCGCCATACTCTTCTTCTTCTTCTTTCTCAACTTCTCCACCTTCTAGTCCGGGCATATCGTCATACACACCTTGGTCCTCTGTGTCACTGTCACTTTCATACTCACCAAAAGAGTTAATAAACATAACCCGATTATTAGGGCAATCAGAAGCATAGTGACCACGACCTTGAC
>LELG01000476.1 GCA_001045575.1 Candidatus Burkholderia pumila | reverse complement strand
CGGGAAGGGGTGTCCAGCGCCATGTCGATGCGGCAGGTATTGCGTCAGATGCGCGCGTAAGCGGGGCAAGCCGGGGGTCACGCGCGGTGAAGCTGTGCCCATGGCCGTGAGCGACGAAGCTTGCGGCTAACAGTCGCCGCTGGTGGCGCAACAGCGTGCTGAACCTTGCTTACTTTGATCAACTAGGTGTCCCTCGACTCTCATAACCTTAACTTCCCGAACCGCCCGGTGCGGACCCGCATGCCGGGTGGTATGGTAGAAGTACGGCGCTACAGCCGTACCCTACGCCGATTCCGCCGAAGCGATGCGCTCGTACGTCACGAATGCGAATTCGAAGTCGTTCGGCGCCGCCGCGCGATGTATCTTGCGCGATACTTCCCGCCACAACTCGCGGTCGGGCGCGGGAAAGCGCTTATCGCCGTCGAAATCCGCATCGATCTCGGTGACGATGAGCTTGTCCGCGCGATTGATGGCGTCGCTGTAAAGCTGCGCGCCGCCGATCAGAAACGCTTCGTGCGCCGGCGCGATGGTCAGCGCGTCTTCGAGACTCGTAACGACGTCGCAGCCTTCATAGCGGCGCGTGGTGTCGCGCGACACGACGATATTGCGCCGTCCCGGCAGAGGCCGGCCAATCGACTCGTGCGTCTTGCGGCCCATGATGATGGGCGCGCCCATCGTCGTGCGTTTGAAGAAGGCGAGGTCTTCGGGCAGGTGCCATGGAAGTTGGTTGTCGCGGCCGATCACGCCGTTGCGTGCGCGGGCGACGATCAGAGTCAGCGTCGTCATGGGAATCGTGGCGTGGAGCAGGCGTGCCCGCGAAGTGCACGCCATCAAGGTAAGACGCACGATTCTAACCGACGCTTACGCGGGCTCAGCGCTCGGGCGGATCGTCAGGCGAGCCGGGCAGGACGCGCGGCATCGGCTGAGCTTCGTCCCATAGCGTGACGCTGCGCGCCGCGAACACGCTGCCCGGCGAGGGCGCGAACACGCGCGCATCGACGTTCGCGTTGAACGTTGGCTGTGTCCAGGACAAATCGTTCGACGCGTCGTCGTGGTTCAGTGGCGTACAGTCGCGTCGCTGCGCGATGAATAACTGTCGAGAGCCATCTGCCGCCTTTGCCCGAGTGTATAGGCCGGGGACATGGTTGACACTTTGAGGCACTTTGATACCTCGGACACAACCATGCCGTGCACCCCCAAGACACCATGCAACTTCGCCTCGATTTCGTAGAACTGGCCATGCGAGCAGAGATTCCGTTCAGTGAGTT
>LELG01000475.1 GCA_001045575.1 Candidatus Burkholderia pumila | reverse complement strand
TTATGGCCCTGGGGACTCTAAATCTGCTAAAAATGTTAGTCCTCAAAAATCCTACAACAGCTTTAGAATCATCAGTCATGGTGGCTTTTGCTTCCACCCATTTTGAAACATAGTCAACCGCCAAAAGTATGTAACAGAAACTATAGGAAGAAGGGAAAGGACCCATGAAATCAATACCCCAAACATCAAAAATTTGGACAGTTTGAATACTAGTTTGAGGCATTTCATCACGAGTAGAAAGCTTACCTGAACGCTGACATGAATCACAAACCTTACAAACTTCCTAGCGTCCTGGAAAATGGTTGGCCAATAAAATCCGATATCAAGCACTTTTCTTGTTATATATTTGGTCGCATGATGTCCACCAGTCGGTCCCTCGTGATAATGCTACAAATTTTGAAGAATCTCTTTTCCATATACACATTGCCGAATAACCTGATCTGCATACACTCAAAACAAAAATGGATCATCCCAAATGTAGTATTTCAAATCATCAAAGAATTTTTTCTTTTTGCTGATATATCATACCCTTTGAAAGGACTTTAGCCACCAAATAATTTGTAAAATCAGAAAACCAAGGGATATCTGACTGTACATCAATAGCATACAATGACTCATCAGGAAAAGAATCATTAATTGTTGTTTCATCCAAAGTCTCCAATGTAGGGTTCTCCAGTCTAGAGAGATGATCCGCTGCTACATTCTCTGAACCTTTCTTATCTCTTATGTCGATGTCAAACTCTTGAAGAAGTAGGATCCAGTGAATCAAGTGAGGCTTTGCGTCATGTTTCCCAAAAAAATACCTCAATGCTGCATGATCTGTGTAGACTACAGTCTTGGATAACACCAAATAAGATCGAAACTTGTCAAATGCAAACACGACAGCTAACAACTCTTTCTCTGTGGTGGTGTAATGAGTCTGGGCATCTGTCAACGTCTTGCTAGCGTAGGAGATTGGCTGAAACTTCTTATCAATTCTTTGACCTAAAACAACTCCCACTGCAAAATCACTAGCATCACACATTAGTTCAAAAGGGTGCCCCCAATCAGGTGAAACCATGATAGGGGCTGTGGTGAGTTTCTCTTTGAGTAACTCAAAAGCCTGCAAACACTCATCAGAAAATACAAAAGGCACATCTTTCACAAGCAACTGAGTCAACGGTCTAGCAATTGTGAAAAAATCTTTAATAAAACGATGGTAAAAACCTGCATGACCTAAAAAACTCCTCACACCTTTAACAGAACTAGGGGTGGCAATTTAGATATTATTTCAACTTTAGCTC
>LELG01000474.1 GCA_001045575.1 Candidatus Burkholderia pumila | reverse complement strand
TAGTCGAGCACTCGCGCTTCAAGCCGCGCCAAATCCCAGCGTGGCACACGACCTGGGTGCCTGCCGTACAGGCCCGCCAGAAGCTCACCGGCAAAACGGGTTTGCCATGTGGTAATGAAACGCGAATTGCATCGCAGTTCGTTAATGATCGACCCGCACGAGGTCCCTTCGTCGAGCAGCAGGATCAACCACGCTTGGCTTCACTCGGCCAATGGCCATCGTTCGGCTGCGCTGCATCGACAGCGGTTCTTCGCGCTCGGCTTCACTCAGATTCATTTAGGCCCGCGTTTATTCCGCCGATGCGAGCTCGCGCCGGAAGGAAAGCTCATGGCTTGACGACGCGCAGACGTTGCGAAAATTGTCCTCGTCCTTGTCGCCCGCCTTGGTGTCTTTCTTGAAGGTATAGACGCGCTTGCCGTCGTAGGCCCATTGCTTGCCGCCGGTGCAGGCGTTCGCCGGCGGTATCCTTGTCGAAAGTGTAGAGCGTCATGCCGTGTTCATCGACGAACATACCGTCCGATTCCTTCGGCGCGGCAGCGAAGGCCGTGGACACGGCACAGACCGCGGCGATTGCGGCAGCAACGTTCGTCAGGATTTGCTTCTTCATTGTCATCATCCTTGTGTGAGAAGTATCCGTAGAACGAACGCCTGTGCTGCAGTATTCCGCGGACGATGAAAAAACCGATGCGACATCGGCGATTTCGAGCAGCATAAGACGCCGCGCTTCCTGCAAGCGCAACTGCTTCTGATACTTCAACGGCTCATCGCCGTCACCGCCTTGAAATGATGATGCAGCGACGACACGCTTATATGCACGTCGCGCGCGATATCTTCCACGCGCAGCGGCTGCGTGAAGTTGTCGCGCAGCATCTCGAATGGCCTTGGCGATACGATGCGTCTGGCTGTCCTACAGCGCAATCTGCCGCAGCCGCGAGCCCGAGCCGTTCATCCGCAGCCGATAGAGAATCTCGCGCTTGATGAGCGGCGCGAGAATGGGCACGTCGTCGGGCGTGTCGCACAGACGCAGGAGGCGCAGCACGGCGTCGAGCATGGAATTGCCGAGGCGGTTCAGGGGCGGATTTAACCGGTCGTTGCAACACCTTTGATCAAGGAGGTGTTGCATGGGACGAAGTGCAAAGCAGGTGTATCGGTTGACAGGCCGAAGAGCGATGTACTGGCCGGGCGCGCCATCACTTGGACATGAGATCGAGCGTCGGTTTTGGCAACAGATCGCGACTGGCATTACAAGTGAGAAAGCAGCGGAGGCGGTAGGCGCATCTCAAGCGGTGGG
>LELG01000473.1 GCA_001045575.1 Candidatus Burkholderia pumila | reverse complement strand
CCCCGCCACACTTTTTCGCGGTAGGTCAGAATCCAGGTGGATGCCTTCCAACATCGCTTACCAGTTTGTCCTGCATTGGGACTCCAAAGGACACGAGCAACGTGTCGCACGGCGCGGTCGATTATCGTGAACAAGCGCTCGATGGCGGCGGGTTACGCCGGCCTCGACAACGAATTGTTCTACATGAACAAGACGATGATGGTCTTCGGCGATGCCAAGAAAGTAGTCGAAGACATGATGAAGGCGGTGGAATAAGGTTTTATGCGCTGTCGGGCTTTGCGCCTGACAGCGCTCGTTCTTAGGTCCGCGCCGATTCGTTCGATGACCGGCTCCCACCTCTGCAATTCCTCCTGCCTGTACAAACGCATGTTCGGTCGTGAGCGCGAATGCCGGATTGCCGCGTCAGATGTTCGTTGGTCGCGTGCTTCTGCAGCACGAACCATTCGATGCCTTCGATGTGTGACAACGGCCGCAACACGCACGCCGGCACGAACCAGTCGATGCCGGCTGAAGTTATACGGCCCGTTGTACCAGCACAGTCCGACCTTGAGCTTGCCTTGGCCAGCCTGGAGCGGCGCTGATGTGGTAAGCGCTTTGATATAGCTATCGGTATACTGACGCACCGCCGATCTCATCTAGCCGAAGCGCGCGGGCAAGAGAGATAGTCGTGAATCCAGAAGTCGTAGTGCGCGAGTTCGCTGCTTGCCGAACCGGGCCGCGATGCTGTCCGCGCCCAGCCGATTCTGTTGAAACAAGCGCAGCAATTCAGGCTGGCAGACCAAGTGAACATACGCGCCCATTTCCTTCAACTCACGCGCATAACGGGCAAGCATCAGGTTATCGCCAATGCCCGCGTGGTAAGGGATCAGAATCCGCTTCTCTTCCATGGATTCACCGCGCCTGATTCTGGACAGGTACGGCCCGATATCCGGACGATGCGCGCGCAGCCAGGCGTCACTAGTGAGCGGCGCGTCCCACATGTGCCAACCCGCCTCATGACGGCCTAGTCCATTGAACCAATGAAATTGCACTGATCTCATAAAAGTGCATGGCAAAATGAATCTGACTGAAGCCGAGCGCGAAGAACCGCTGTCGATGCAGCGCAGCCGAACGATGGCCGTTGGCCGAGTGAAGCCAAGCGCGGTTGATCCTGCTGCTCGACGAAGGGGCCTCGAGCGGGGCGATCATGAACGAACTGCGATGCGATTCGCGTTTCATTACCATATGGCAAACCCGTTTTGCCGGTGAGCGTCTGGCGGGCCTGTACGGCAGGCACCCGGGTCGTGTGCCACGCTGGGATTT
>LELG01000472.1 GCA_001045575.1 Candidatus Burkholderia pumila | reverse complement strand
ATGTAGACGAACGCCGGTCGTTCCATCGGCAGCATTCACCCAACTGGACCCCGGCCTTCGCCGGGGTACGGTTGTCGTGCGGACGGCGGCTTACGCCAACGTCTCGTCGATCCCCTTGCAGGCGACCAGCAGTTCCTTGACCGCGTCGACCGAGACCTGAAGGTTCGCCTTGGCTTCATCGCCCAGCTTCACCTCGACGATCTTTTCGACGCCGCCGGCACCGATCACGACGGGCACGCCGACATACAGGTCGTCGACGCCATATTCGCCCGACAGATAGGCGGCGCAGGGCAGGACGCGCTTCTGGTCGTAGAGATAGGCTTCGGCCATCGCGATGCCGCTGGTGGCGGGCGCATAGAAGGCCGAGCCGGTCGTGAGCAGCCCGACGATCTCGCCGCCGCCCGAACGGGGGCGCGCGACGATCGCGTCGATCCGCTCTTTGGTCGAGCGGCCCTGCTTGATGAGATCGGGGCTCGGGATGCCGGCGACGGTCGAAGATTCGACGACCGGGGCCATCGTGTAGCCCAGCTCCTCAGTGACGTACTCGCGCGCGGCGGGGTTCTGGGTGATATCCACCTCGACAAACGGGATGCCCTTGCCTTTCAGCATGAGCTTCGTCATCGAGCACTTCCCACAGCTCGGACCCGTCGTGTAAACGGTCAGCTTGTCCATTTCGTGATCCTCCCATCCCCTCGTTTTTTGCCGTGAAGGCGAATTCATTCGCCGCTAGGGAGGACGGCCGGAGTGCCAGTGACCGTGGAATACCGGACTGAGCGCAGCGAGGGAGGATATGCCGCGAAAGCACTGGCGCGCAGGTTGGCCGACCGTACGCTGCCGAAGGCTTCACGGCAAAAGAACGGGCCGAAGGCCCTTGCAGTCGGCCGGGTCCGTCCGGCCGTCGATCAGCCGGCGGCGGCTCCGTCCGCTGCCGGCCGCGGTGGTCGTTCGCTGCCCTCGGAGTCATTAGAGGCATTAGGGGTGTTGACGGCGTTTCCGATTCTCGAGAACGGATCGCGGGGGAGGGGCGGCGCGCAGCGCCGCCCCCGATCTGCTCAGACGAGCATCTGGCGCACATCGTCGGCCGACGTGATGAGGGTTGCCCCGCCGCGGATGAGCTGGTGGGTTCCCGAGCTGGTCACGCTCGTCAGGGGGCCGGGGAGGGCGCCGACCGGACGGCCCAGCTCACGCGCCCACGTCGCCACGCTGAGCGACCCGCTGCGCCCCCCAGCCCCGACGATCACCGATCCCGCCGACAGGGCCGCGACGAGACGCTGGCGGCGCGCTAACCGATAGCGGTTAGGGG
>LELG01000471.1 GCA_001045575.1 Candidatus Burkholderia pumila | reverse complement strand
GCGCGCCCGCCGCGTGCTAACCCATGTAAAGCAGCCGGGCATGTGGTTGGAACAAGTCAGCAAACGCCGACCGCCTAACGTGGTGACCGTGGCGCGAGCCAACAAGATGGCGCGCACGATCTGGGCCGTCCTGGCCCATAACAGGCCCTACCGAAAAGACTACGTGAGCGTGAAGCCAACGTAATGCGAGCAGTGGCTTACGGCGAAGGCGCCCCGACCCGAGATCCGAAGACGGGTCGATACCGGAAACCACGGCTGTTCGTCATGACCCTGCGGTACTCGCAGCGCAACTTCCGGCGCGTGGTCCGGAAGTCCAGCAAGCAGGTCTGGGCACAGCTTCACGAGGAAGCCTTCCGGTACTTCGGCGGCAGCGTGAGCTACGTCGTCCCCGATAACCTCCGGGAAAGCGTCATCACCCCCGATCTGTACGAACCGGAACTCAACCGGCTCTATGCGGCCGATGCTCGAGCATTACGGCATTGTCGCCGACCCAGCCCGGGTACGAGACCCGAATCGAAAGGGGGTACCCGTGGAGAACGCAATCCAGCATACGCAGAATACCGCGCTCACCGGTCGACGCTTCGAATCCATCGAAGCCCAGAACGAATTCCTGATGCACTGGGAAGAGAACTGGGCCGCGAAACGCATCCATGGCAGCGCTAGACGACAGGTCGAGGCGATGTTCCAGGAGGAAAAGCCGCACCCGCGCCACACGCAACTCGGCTCGCTCGAGCTTCCCGAGAGCGAACGCCCGTTCAACCCGTCGCGCCAGACGGGCCTGGCGCTCGCCAGCGCCAGCGACATCGGTCCACAGGCGAAGGCACTGTGCCAGCACCTGTTCGACGCCGAAGGCCGCGTCGGCCATCGCGGCATGTGGGGCATCGTCGCGCTGGCGAAGAAATATCCCGCGCGGCTCGTCGAACAGGCATGCGACCACGCCCTGCGGCACCACCTCTCCCACCTCTCTATTGCTACCGGCAGGTACGCGCCGTCGTCGAGCGGCTGTTCGAGCAGGCGCTGGAGCGCCTGGAGCATGCGCCCCAGTTGGCCTTGCCGCTTACCCAGGAGCATCCCCTGATCTGGTCCGCCGCCGAATATGGCGAGTTCTTCAATGCCAGCGCGCAGCACAGCGCCGAATCGCAACCCGCCCCGACCACTGGACGACAACACCATGAGTTCAACGATCCTCGACCGCCTCATGCACCACTGCCACCTGCTCGAATTCGATGGTCGTAGCTACCGGCTCAAGGAGGCCGCTGAAACCCTTGCCCGAAAAAACGAAAAAGAGCTAAATAACAATCTCGTCCT